>NZ_JAPCIQ010000077.1:0-19509 GCF_027707405.1 Aeromonas sp. QDB68
GCTGAATTAACTGCTGCAACTTTCGTTGCTTTGGTCACTTCATCAGACATTGATATCAAAAATTGTTTTTGATGCTCCATGCTGTGAGTGCCCACACAGATTGCTTGATTCAAATTGTTAAAGAGCGACGCAGCTTTTTGCTGCT
This sequence comes from Aeromonas sp. QDB68, assembly GCF_027707405.1. Classification (NCBI taxonomy): domain Bacteria; kingdom Pseudomonadati; phylum Pseudomonadota; class Gammaproteobacteria; order Aeromonadales; family Aeromonadaceae; genus Aeromonas; species Aeromonas sp. QDB68. The sequence goes on from NZ_JAPCIQ010000077.1 coordinate 146, forward strand.
GCGGGAGTGGCATTCTACTCAACCGCCTTCTCGAGTCAAGCCTTATTTTACGAGGCTTTTTCGAGGCACCGACTTGCTTGTTTGCGTTGCCGCTTGCCCTGTCGATGGAGGCGCATTATAGGGAGCGAATTCGTTCTGGCAACCCCTCCCCTGCAATAAAATTGCAAAAATCGGCACTTTTTTAGTTATTCATACCCAAGCACAGCTTTTATACAAACTTATCCACAGAAACCGGTGTCGTCTTGCTAGAATGGCCGAAAACAAGGAGGCCAAGATGGACTTGCGACTAAGACCTTACAAGGGAAAATGCCCGCAACTGGGCAATCGGGTATATGTGGATCCCTGCGCCACCCTGGTGGGGGATATCCAGCTGGGTGACGATGCCAGCATCTGGCCCATGGTGGCCGCCAGAGGGGACGTCAACCATATCCGCATCGGTGCGCGCAGCAACATTCAGGACGGCACGGTGCTGCACCTGACCCGCAAGAGTGCCAGCAACCCTGGCGGCTATCCGCTGCTTATCGGCGAAGATGTCACGGTCGGACACAAGGCGATGCTGCATGGCTGCACCATAGGCGACCGTGTACTGGTCGGCATGGGTGCCATCCTGCTGGATGGGGTGATCGTTGAAGACGATGTGATGATCGGGGCGGGCAGCCTGGTGCCACCAGGCAAGCGGCTCGAGGCCGGCTTTCTTTATATGGGCAATCCCGTCAAGCAGGCCCGCCCTCTCAAGCCGGCCGAGATCGCCTTCCTGAAGACCTCGGCCGACAATTATGTGCTGCTCAAGGATGAATACCTGCAAGAGGCCTGACCCTGCAGCCACAAACAGGAAGCCCGGCATGATGCCGGGCTTCTCTGCTTATATAGCTAGCCAATCACTGTGGTCAGGATCAGTGGGCCTGATCCCAGTTGACACCAGTGCCCACTTCCACCACCAGCGGCACATCCAGTTCGGCCGCACACGACATCTTCTCCTTGATGAGGCCGATGTACTCTTCCAGCTTCTCTTCGCGGATCTCGAACACCAGTTCATCGTGTACCTGCATCAGCATGCGGATCGACTCGTCTTCAATCCCACGGATCCAGTCATCCACGTTGATCATGGCGCGCTTGATGATGTCGGCGGCCGTACCCTGCATAGGTGCGTTGATGGCGGCCCGTTCGGCAGCTTTACGCAGACCGGCGTTACGGGACTTGATGTCCGGCAGATAGAGGCGGCGACCAAACAGGGTTTCGACATAACCCTGGGCCTCCGCCTGCTGGCGAGTGCGCTCCATGTACTCCAGCACCCCCGGGTAGCGCTCGAAGTAGAGATCCATGTACTTCTGCGCTTCGGCGCGACCGATCCCCAGCTGCTTGGCCAGACCGAAGGCACTCATGCCATAGATGAGACCAAAGTTGATCGCCTTGGCGCTGCGACGCATGTCGCTGGTCACCGCATCGAGCGCGACGCCGAATACCTCGGCGGCGGTCGCCTTGTGGATGTCCTTGCCCTCGGCAAAGGCGGTCAGCAGCCCCTTGTCACCGGAGAGGTGGGCCATGATGCGCAGCTCGATCTGGGAGTAATCCGCCGCCACCAGCTTGTAACCGGCGCACGGAATGAAGGCCTGCCGAATACGGCGCCCCTGTTCGTTGCGCACCGGAATGTTCTGCAGGTTGGGGTCGGTTGACGAGAGTCGACCGGTCGCCGCCACCGCCTGGTGATAGGAGGTGTGCACCCGCCCGGTCTGCGGCTTGATCATCAGCGGCAGCTTGTCGGTGTAGGTGGACTTGAGCTTGGCCAGGCCACGGTGCTCCATCAGCAGACGCGGCAGATCATAGGTCTCCGCCAGCTCGGCCAGCACCTCTTCCGCAGTGGATGGCGCTCCCTTGGGGGTCTTTTTGATGACCGGCAGCCCCAGCTTGGTGAAGAGGATTTCACCCAGCTGCTTGGGCGAGGAGAGATTGAACTCCTGCCCGGCCAGCTCGTGGGCCTGCTTCTCCAGCTCTGCCAGACGCACTTCGATCTCCTGGCTCTGCTGATGCAGCAGCTTGGGTTCGATGGTGGTACCGAGTCGCTCCATCCGCGCCAGCACCGGCAGCAGCGGCAATTCGATCTCGCTGAATACCTTGGCAAGTCCCGGTTCGGCAGAGAGCTTGCCCCACAGCGTCTGATGCAGACGCAGGGTGATGTCGGCATCTTCCGCCGCGTAAGGGGCCGCCTGCTCCAGTTCAATCTGGTTGAAGGTGAGCTGCTTGACCCCCTTGCCGGCGATCTCTTCGAACGAGATGGTTTCGGCGTTCAGATACCTGCGGGCCAGCGAATCCATGTCGTGGCGGCTGGCGGTGGAGTTGAGCACATAGGATTCGAGCATGGTGTCGTAGGCGATACCCTGCAGCTCGATGCCGTGGTTGAGCAGTACGTTGCGATCGTACTTGAGGTTCTGCCCCACCTTGAGACGGGTCGGATCTTCCAGCAGCGGCTTGAGCTTGCCCAGCACCAGCGCTTCGCTCAGCTGGACAGGCGCCCCCAGATAATCGTGGCCGAAGGGCACGTAGGCAGCCTTGCCCGGCTCGATGGCAAAGGAGACGCCAACGACCCGCGCGTCCATATAGTCGAGACTGGTGGTCTCGGTGTCGAAGGCAAACAGCGGCGCCGCCTGCAACCGTGCCAGCCACTCGTCGAATTCGGCCTCATCCAGGATGCAGCGATAGTCGGTTTCGATGGCGGCTACCGGGGCGGCGCCTTCCTCATCACCTGCGGCTTCGCTCTCCTCGCCACCAGACTCCAGTTCTTTGATCAGGTTGCGCAGCTCGTACTCGCGGTAGACCGCCAGCAAAGCCTCCTTGTCGATGGGGCCAAGCTGCAGCTCTTCCAGACTCTGCTCCAGGACCACGTCGGTTTTGATGGTGGCCAGCACATAGGAAAGGCGCACCTGCTCTTCCTGCTCGCGGAACTTGTCGGCAAACGCCTTGGAGCCGCGGAAGCCGAGCGCCGCCACCTTGTCGAGGTTGGCGGCAATCTCGTCGATGCTGCCTATCCCCTGCAACAGGGCCAGTGCGGTCTTCTCGCCGACACCGGTCATGCCGGGAATGTTGTCCACCTTGTCCCCCATCAGCGCCAGGTAATCGATGATGAGCTCGGGCGGTACGCCGAACTTCTCGATCACCCCTTCCCGATCGGTCTTCACGTCCTTCATGGTGTCGATCAGGGTGACATGGTCGGAGACCAGCTGCGCCATGTCCTTGTCGCCGGTGCTGATGAGCACAGGCAGCTGTTTCTCGGTCGCCTGACGGGCCAGGGTGCCGATCACGTCGTCGGCCTCCACCCCTTCGACCATCAGGAAGGGGAAACCCATTGCCTTGATCATCTGGTGGATAGGAGCGACCTGGCTGCGCAGATCGTCCGGCATGCTGGCGCGTGTTGCCTTGTATTCGGGATAGATGTCGTCACGGAAGGTCTTGCCCTTCGCGTCGAACACCACGGCCACGTGGCAGTCGGGGTACTGCTTGCGAAGGCTGCGCATCATGTTGGCCATGACACGGACGGCGCCGCTAGGCAAGCCGGTCGAGGTGCGCAGATCGGCCTGCTGCGAGGCAAAGAAGGCGCGGTAAAGATATGAAGAGCCGTCGACCAGAATAAGAGGATTGCTAGAGGCCATGAAAATCGTCCTGCCAAGAATAAACAGCCGCTAGGATGCCACAGGGCCCGCACCACACCAAGGGGACTCCCACCATCACCCCGGCGCACCGGTGGGGCACATTGCTGTGGATAACTCTGTGCTCAAAAATGGCACCATTGCATCACGGCCGTGATAAAGCTGTGGACTAAAACAAAAAATATCTTTTAAAACATTACGTTGAGATCATGAAAACTCAACATGACACACTCATCATGATCTCGATCAATGTGGAAAAAAATTCAAGGGGGGTACTGAGGCAGGATCCAAAACGAAACAATCCTAGCACAGGGAGATGACTTGACCAGCGGAGGTCGAACGATAACCATACAAAAGTACAACAATCTACCCTGGCTCACATTTTCAACAACGAGGAGTCTGTCATGAAAAAAGTGGCCGTGATCTTGAGTGGTTGTGGCGTGTTTGACGGCGCCGAAATCCACGAGGCCGTCATCAGCCTGCTGGCGCTGGCCCGTCAGGGAGCATCCGTTCAATGCTTCGCCCCCAATGTCCCTCAGCTTCATGTCATCAATCACCTGACCGGCGAGGTCAGCGAGGGAGAGAGCCGCAACGTGCTGGTCGAGGCGGCCCGCATCTGCCGCGGCCAGATCAGGGATGTGGCTGAACTGGATGCAGCCGACTTCGACGCCCTGCTGGTGCCGGGCGGCTTCGGCGCCGCCAAGAACCTGTGTGACTTCGCCATCAAGGGAGCAGAGTGCCGTATCCAGCCGGATGTGCTGAAGGCCTGCCAGAGCTTTGCCAGAGCAGGCAAACCGGCCGCCTACATCTGCATCGCACCGGCCATGATCCCGCTCATCTATGGCGCCGGCACCCTGGCCACCATTGGCAACGACGAGGGCACCGCCAACGCCATCGAAGCCATGGGTGGCAGTCATCTCGACTGCCCGGTGCGCGAATTCGTGGTGGATCAGGAGCGCAAGGTCATCTCCACTCCTGCCTACATGCTGGCCAACAATATTGTGGAGGCGGCGGACGGCATCGAGAAGACCGTCAAACAGCTGCTGGCACTCTGATTGCCCGGCAGACCAAAACAAGCGGGCCGCTCAAGGAGCGGCCCGCTTTCATTCCGGTCAGTCTAGACGGGATCAGATGGCATCGCCCATCTGGTCCATCTTGCCCAGCAGGGCACGCAGACGCTCTTGCCAGGCAACGTGCTCGTTGCGCAGTTGGTGGTTTTCGTCTTGCAGCTTGCTGTTCTGCTCTTTCAGCTCGTCCAGCTCCATCTTCAGCAAGGAGATGTTGTCGACGGCGGATTGTACTTTGGATTCGAGTTGCTCAAGGACTTCTAGTGACATATGCATACCTGTATGTTCAATTGCGATGCCCCACAGAGGGCGATTCAAGCGCGTGGAGCCAGCATACCCTGATGCGCTCGGCACAAACAAGCCAGCACGTTGCAAAATGCGCCCTGCGGCCTGGTATTGCTTAAATATGCGTCGGTTTTTCTCGCAGGCAGCAGGAACCTCGAGCCCGGGCGTCCGCCGTGGCATAACCCGCCCTCCTGCCGATGCCACCATCAGCCATGCAAGGCGATGAAGCCCCCCATCATCAGACAGGCCACGGCGTACATCAGCAGGCCGTAGAGCAGGTTCCAGCGCAGCAGCAGCCCGGCGCTCAGGTTGTAGCGGGACGCCAGCGCCAGATTGGAGCCGGAGAGCGGGCTCGTCCCGGTCGCCAGCCCCCACCCCATGAGGAAGCACATGCCAAGCAGGCTGGAATCCGGAGCCAGCGGCCAGAGCAGCGGCGCCACCCCCGAGATGCTGATGAGAGGATGCACACCCACTATGGCCACCAGGAAGATCAGCAGCAGGGTCAGGCAGGCTTCCAGCCAGCCGAAGTGGTTGAACAGCGGCAGGCCGTGGCCACTGCCAAAGTCCAGCACTGACAGCGCGCTGTTGATGCCAGCCGCCAGCAGGCCGGCCCCCAGAAACAGCACAAGCTGACCACCAATGGCCGGGAAGCGCTCCACCACCTGGCGCTTGAGAGCAGCCCCTCGCCCCGCTTGCGGCATGAACAGCAAGGCCAGCAAGGGCGCCACCAGGGCAATCACCGCCAGAATGCTGAGTCCGGGCCAGAAACGGTGGATCACCAGCACCAGCAGTGCCAGGGTCACCGGTAGCCCCAAGGTCTGGAGCCGCAGCGGATAACCTTCAAAGGTCTCCACGCCGAGTCGCTCTACCTGCCAGGCCGTCAGCCCCATGGCCAGCAAAGCCGCCAGTATGCCAAAAGGCAGTATGCTGCCCAGTTGCAGACCCGGTGCATAGGTGAGGGCAACTGCCATGGCGACGAAGAAGGGGGACCAAAATGCAGCCGCACAGAAGATCCGGCTCAGCACCATGACCTGACGCCGCTCCAGCGTCCCGTTGCGCTCCAGCCGATCGCCGATGATGAAGAGCACCGAAAGATTGATGACGGCCCCCAGCAGATTGAGGCTGGCCATGGTGCTCCACAGCCCCTTGCGACCGGACCAGGAGGCGGTGCCGGTCAAGAGGCCGGAGGTAGCCAGATTGAGGGTGCTCACTGCGGCAAACATGGTCAGCATGTTGATGTTCGGCAAGAGCCAGTCACCTGGGCTGAGGCTGGCCCCCCGCCACCAGGAAAAGAGCAGCAGCAGGAGCGCCGCGCCGTAGAGGGCCAGCGCCTGGCGCCGTGCGGCACCCACCAGCCAGGGCCAGGTGAGCAGGGAGGCGGCCCAGGCCGCGATGGCGGCGGGCCAGGGGGAGAAGTCCAGATAAAGGTGCAGCAGGTTGAGCAGCCACATCCCCAGGATCAGAAAGCCTGACCAGCGCTTGACCATACAACGGCCTCGGTCAGGGGATCAGAGGCACTGATCCATGTCCAGGGAAGGTTTGTCGCACTCGGGGCGGCCCACAATCCTGGCGGGCACGCCAGCGACCGTGGTGTGAGGCGGCACCGGGTTGATCACCACGCTGCCGGCACCGATCTTGGCACCGACGCCCACCTCGATGTTGCCGAGCACCTTGGCCCCCGCCCCTATCATCACCCCTTCCCGGATTTTGGGGTGGCGATCGCCACTCTCCTTGCCGGTCCCTCCCAGAGTCACACTCTGCAGGATGGAGACGTCGTTCTCGATGACGGCGGTTTCCCCGACCACGATACCGGTGGCATGGTCAAACATGATGCCCTTGCCGATGCGGGCGGCCGGGTGTACATCCACGCCGAACACCACGGAGATCTGGTTTTGCAGATAGAGCGCCAGGGCACGGCGTCCCTGACGCCACAACCAGTTGGCCACCCGATACCCCTGAAGAGCATGGAATCCCTTGAGGTAGAGCAGCGGGGTGGAGAAGAGGTCGACCGCCGGGTCACGATCCTGCACCGCGCAGATGTCGGCGGCCACTGCGGCCAGCAGCTCGGGCTCGCTGCGCAGGGCCAGCTCGATCACTTCCCGCAAGGCGATGGCAGGCATGGTGGTGCTGTCGAGCTTGTTGGCAAGCTGGAAGCTCAGCGCCGAGCGCAAATCCCGGTGATTGAGAATGGTGGAATGAAAGAAGCTGGCCAGCATGGGCTCCTGGGCCGCCATGCTCTGCGCTTCCTGCTGAATTTTTTGCCAGGTTCTGGCAACCAGATCATCCATGTTGCAGCCTACTGTTGTTCAGGGTGAGTGCTTTGTCGTTCTTTTGTCAGCACCGAGATGGGGTCCATGTGAATGATCACATCCATCCGCTCGAAGGCCTGGCGGACGGCCAGTTCAGCCTCGTCGGCTATCTGATGGGCCCTGACCAGAGGCAGTTGATCATCGAGTTCCAGATGCAACTGCACGAAACGGGTCGGCCCGGATTGGCGGGTACGCAGGTCATGTACGCCATGCACCCCCTCTACGGCGCAGCAGAGGGCCATTATTCTCGCTTGTTCTTCCTCTGGCAACTGACGATCGAGCAGGGCCTGCACCGATTCGTAGCCGATATGGACAGCCCCCCACACCAGGAACAGACCGATCAGAATGGCAAACAGGCCGTCGGCCCAGTACCACCCCTGCCCCGCCAACACCAGTGCCACCAGCACGCCGCCATTGAGCAGCAGGTCGGAACGGTAGTGCAGCATGTCGGCCTTGATGGCCACACTGTTGGTCTTGCGGATGACAAAGCCCTGGAAGCTCACCAGCAGCAGGGTCAGCACGATGGAGCCGACGCTGACCCAGATCCCCGCCTCCAGGCGCACCACGGGCATCTGATTCAGCATCGACGAGATGCCGTGCATCACCAGCAGCAGGGCGGACCCCGAGATGAAGGCCGACTGCACCAGACCCGCCAGGGACTCCGCCTTGCCGTGGCCGAAACGATGCTCTTCGTCGGCAGGGGCCAGCGCATAACGGATGGCCAGCAGATTGATGAGAGAGGCGCTGATGTCCATGAAGGAATCGGTCAGGGATGCCAGCAGGCTGGATGAATCCGTCATCAGCCAGGCGATCAGTTTGCCCAGGATGAGCAGGGTGGCGGTGGTCACAGCGGCCATGCTGGCCAGGGTGACCCAGCGGGAATAGTGTTGGTGGCTCAAAACCGGCTTTCCTCCGACGCGTAAAAACTTATTATACCCTGACCCGGACGTCAGTTTGGCGTGCAAAATCAACAGAGTGACTCCCAGATGAACAAAATACTCCTGGTCGACGACGATCTCGAACTGACCCAGCTGCTCACCGAAATCCTGACCCTGGAGGGGTTTGAGGTCACCGTCGCCGAGGATGGGGAAGAGGGATTGCAGCGACTGGCAGAACAGGCTTTCGACCTGGTGCTGCTGGACGTCATGATGCCCAGACTCAACGGTTTCGCGATGCTGACCCGGCTGCGCAAGACCCACGACACCCCGGTGTTGATGCTGACCGCCCGTGGCGACAGCCAGGATCGGGTCAACGGGCTGGAGGCCGGTGCCGACGACTATCTCGCCAAGCCGTTCGACGACAGGGAGCTGCTGGCCCGGGTGCGCGCCATCCTGCGTCGAACCCAGAGCCAGGCTCCCCAGCGCGGAGCCCCGGACGAGCTGAGATTCATGGATCTGGTGCTGCAGCCCGGCCTGCAACAGGCTCGCTGCGACGATCAGTTGCTGGAGCTCACCGCCACCGAGTTCGGCCTGCTGGAGTGCCTGCTGCGCAATCCGGGCCAGATCGTCAGCAAAGGCCTGCTCTCCGAGCAGGTGTTGGGCAAGAAGCTCGAACCCTTCGATCGGGCCATCGACATGCACCTGAGCAACCTGCGCAAGAAGCTGCCGGAGCGGGCTGACGGCCAGCCCCGCTTCAAGACGGTGCGGGGACGAGGCTACCTGTGGCTGGAGCAGGCATGAAATCGGCCCGCACCTTCAACGGCCTTTCCACCCAGATCTTCCTCTGGTTCTGGTTCATCCTGCTGCTGGTCGTGGCCGCGGTGGTAATCCTCCCCACCCTGGACCCCCGCAACATCATCCCGCTGCCGGCCCACGAGATCACCCGTCTCAACAACAACCTGGCGGCGCTGCAACGGGGCGCGGATCCCGAGCAGGATTTTGATCTGGCCAAGGCCATCGATGCCGCGGGCCTCTTGCCGGTGGACAACATCTATCTACGCGATGCCAAGGGGCAGATGCAGTCCAGCACCCGGCTGAGCAAGTTCGTGATCCGTTTCATGCTCGACTCGGACAACCCGGCCAAGCCCATGCTGGGCAGCGAACACCAGCGCGCCATCGCCGGCCCCTTCCAGATGGTCCATCACGGCCAGACCTATCACGTCTATTTCGGTCTGAACGTCGAAAACTCCTACCTGTTCCTCTTCATCCAGATCCTGGATCACCCCATCCAGATCCTGGGCATCGCCATGCTGGTCAGCACCCCGCTCTGTCTGTTGCTCGCCTGGCGCCTGACCCGCCCCATACTGCAGTTGCAGCAGTCGGTCTCCCAACTCGCCCAGGGCAACCTGGAAATACAGATCCCCAACCTGGGGCGGCGCGACGAGATAGGCCAGCTGGCCGAACATGTCAGTCGCATGGTCGACACTCTCAAAGACATGATCCAGAAGCAGAAGCAGTTGCTCTCCGACATCTCCCACGAGCTGCGCAGCCCCCTGACCCGCATCCAGCTCGCACAGGCGCTGATCCGCCGCAAGCAGGGGGACAGCGCCGAGCTGGCGCGCATCGAAGGGGAGATAGCCCGGCTCGACAAGCTGATAGGGGATCTGCTGGATCTGTCGCGGGTGCAGCAACATGTGGAGGCGCCAGTGACGCTGCCCCTGCCGGAGCTGCTGGAGCCCATCCTGGACGACGCCATGTTCGAGGCAAACCAGAACGGCAAACAGCTCAGGCTCCCTTCCCTGCCCGCCGAATCCCTCACCATGTGGCCGGAACTGTTGGCCCGCGCCCTGGAAAACCCGCTGCGCAACGCCCTCAAGTATGCCCGCGAGTTCATCAAGGTGGACTGGTACCGGGAGGGACGGGAATGGGTGATGACCATACGGGATGACGGCCCTGGCGTGCCGGTGGAGCAGCAGCCCCGGTTGTTCCTGCCCTTCTTTCGGGTGGACGATGCCCGCAACGCCAAGACCGGGGGCACTGGTCTCGGCCTTGCCATCGCCGCCGAGGCGATCCAGCGTCATGGGGGGACCATCCGGGCCAGCAGCAATCAGCCGACCGGACTGGTCATCACCATCCGTCTGCCCATGCCCTGACCTCCCCCTTTTCATCGGCACGGGTGCTGGGTATGCTGGCGCCCGTTTCGCACCAGCCCAGGATCCTTCCATGCTCGATATCGTGCTCTACCAACCGGAAATCCCCCCCAACACCGGCAACATCATTCGCCTCTGCGCCAATACCGGCTACCGGTTGCACCTGATAGAGCCCCTGGGGTTCGAGTGGGATGACAAACGGGTCAAGCGGGCCGGGCTCGACTATCACGAGTTTGCCGACGTCAAGCGCTGGCCTGACTATGAGGCGTTTCTGGCGGCCGTCGCCCCCCAACGGGTCTTTGCCTGCACCACCAAGGGACGCACCGCCCACTCGGCGGCCCGGTTTGCCCCCGGTGACGCCCTGCTGTTCGGGCCCGAGAGCCGAGGCCTGCCCATGGAGATCATCGAGAGCCTGCCATTCGAGCAGCGGCTGCGCATTCCCATGCTGCCCCAGAGCCGCAGCATGAATCTGGCCAACGCCGTCGCGGTGTTCGTCTACGAGAGCTGGCGACAGTTCGACTATTCAGGCTCGCTCTGACCGCTGACGATATTGGCAAGGCGGCCAGAATTCAGACTGACTGCGCCGTCCCCTGCCCCGCCAGCAGCCGTCCATCACGCTCCAGTCGCCAGCAGAGCCAACCCAGCGTCAGGCCACGACCTGCCATCAGGGCACTCATGGCGGCCCACAGGGCCGCCACACCCCATCCCTGGCAGAGCCACCAGATGGGAAAGAAGCCGGCAAACACCGCCACCAGCATGCTGTTGCGCATTTCCCGGGCCCGGGTGGCGCCGATAAAGACCCCGTCCAGCAGGAAGCACCAGACCGCCAGCAGCGGCATGGCCACCAGCCAGGGGAGCTGACGTTGCGCCTCGGCGATCACCGCCGGTATGTCGGTAATGTGGCGGATGAGCCAGTGGCCCCCCAGGGCAAACGAGAGGGTGAATGCCAGGGAGATCAGCAGCGCCCAGCCCAGATTGAGGACGATGGCCTCCCGCAGCAGCGGCCGATCGCGCCGCCCGATGGCGCGCCCTACCATGGCTTCCACCGCATAGGCAAATCCATCCAGCCCGTAGGAAATCAGCATCAGGAAATTGAGCAGCACCGCATTGGCGGCCACCGCCACATCCCCCAGCCTGGCCCCCTGCAGAGTCATGAACACGAAGCAGAGTTGCAGGCAGAGGGAGCGGATGAAAATATCCCGGTTCAGGGCGAGCAGCCGCAGCAGGGCCGGCCACTGGCGCCAGCGCTGCCAGGCGTTGTGCCACACCCCGGGATCAAGTCGGCGCAGATGCCGGCTCACCAGCCAGACCCCCACCCCGAGCGTGCTGTAATCCGCCAGCAGGGAAGCTGCGGCCACCCCTTTCACCTGCCAGCCCAATCCCAGCACGAACCAGGCATCCAGCACCATGTTGACGAGATTGCCCAGGATCAGCAGCAGCATGGGGCTGCGTGCATCCTGCATGCCCAGCAACCACCCCATGATGACCAGATTGCACAAGGCCGCCGGGGCGCTCCAGACCCGCACCGACACATATTGACCGGCATAGGTCTGTACCTCGGAAGAGCCGCCGCCGAGGGCGATGATGGCAGGCAGGAACGGCAGCAACAGGAGCAACAGCGCCATGCCCAGTCCGATCGCCAAGCCCAGGGCCCGCGCCAGGGTGTCGAGCTGCCCTTCGGCATGGGCTGCACCCTGAGCCTGGGCAGTCAGCCCTGTGGTGGACATGCGCAGGAAGCCAAGCAGCCAGAACAGCAGATTGATGAAGGTCGCACCGACCGACACGCCGCCGAGAAACCAGGCCTGGCCAAGATGACCGATCACCCAGGTGTCCACCAACCCCAGCAAGGGCGTGGTGACGTTGGAGAACACCATGGGCAGGGCCAGGGCGAAGACGGCTCTGTGGCGGCGAGGATCCTTCAGCCAGGCGGGAATCAGCATGGTGCGCGCCGGGATCACTCGCCAGCCAGCCGCACGATGCGCGCGAAGTCGGCCACCATGGCCTGCATGTCCACGTGGGGCACCTCATCCGGTGCCACTTTGGGTCGGAAGGTGGCCACCAGCTTCCCCTCGGGGTTGATCAGCACGATGGAGGCGGAGTGGTCGATCAGGTAGTCCTTGCGATCCCCTTCCACGATGGAATAGACCAGCCCCAGATTGCGGACCAGAGGAAAGAGGGCACTGTGAGGTGCTGTCGCCGCCTTGAACTCGGGCTCGAAGAAGGCGGTATAGCTTTTCAGGCGGGCGCTGTCATCCCGCTGGGGATCCGCCGAGATGAATACCACCTGGCTAGTGGGGGCTATCTTCTTCAACGCCGGATAGACGCTGCGCAGATCCGCCAGCGTGGTCGGACAGACATCCGGGCAGTAGGTGTAGCCGATGAACAGAAAGCTCCAGTGTCCCGTCAGGTTGGCAGGGGTAAAGGGCTGTGCATCCGCATCCGTGAGGGTAAACGGGTTGATGTCTCGCCCCGCCGGGTAGTAATCGGCCTGTTCCGGCACCGCGGGCTGACTCCAGTAATAAGCCGCCGCAATGGCGCCGATGAACAGCAACAGCAGCAGGTAAAAGCGTGGTTTAACCATATAAAACAAAGCCTTGCTTATGTTAGAAGCCCTAGGGGCAAAACCGGTAGGGGTCATTGTAACCCGCACGCCCCCGCCGCTGGCTAGTCTTGCATCCCGGCGGGAAAGCGTCTGTGCCATGGATCAGCCGCATCGGCGCCAAAACAAGAGCCCCGCTCTGGCGGGGCTCTTGTCTGTACAGGAAGAGGGATCAGGGCCGCAGCCTGTGCTGCGGCTGGGCGCGTCTCAGGGGGACGCGCAGCGGGATGACGGGGGCAGTCCAGGGCTCATCCGGCAATCCGATGTCGTGATGACGGCGAAACAGACGAACCAGGCGGACAATCTTGTCTTTGGGGCACCCAAGCCAGATGGTCCAACCATCTCCCTTGTGATAGACCCAGAGCGCATAGAACCATGTCATCCGACTGCCCTTGATGAATCGGGTGATGGAAGATGCGGGCGCTGCGGCCGGCACCGGATCCCACGGCGAGCTTGAAGCCATACCTGTCCTCCTTGCTCAACAGGTCACGCTGACGGGTCTCTTTGTCCCCAACGACGAACCAACCACGGCAGCGTACTGACTGTACGAGTCCCCAGTCTGAGGCGACTCTCCCTTCTGCGCACCGACTCGGCGATCATGCATCCCTGCCATGGCGTACTGCCCGGTGCGACTCCCCCTTCCCTGATCACCGACCATGACAGGGGCCTTATCAAAGGATATATCCGAAATGCATGTCGTGCGGCGAGACTGTGCGCACAGGAAGGAGAAGCGAAAAGGTGGGGAGGGAGATGCCATCGGCAGATGAAAATGAAGAGGCCTCCCGCAGGAGGCCTCTTCATCGCATCGGATGCTTACATCCAGTCGGCGTTGCGGATCACGCCGACCGCCAGGCCCTCTATGGTGAGGTGCTGACTGGCGAGATCCACCTCGATGGGGGAGAGCTCTTCGTTTTCCGGCAGCAGCCATACCTGGCTGCCCTTGCGCTGGAAGCGCTTGACGGTGACGTCCTCGTCCAGACGTGCCACCACGACCTGGCCGTTGCGTACCTCCTGGGTCTTGTGTACCGCCAGCAGGTCTCCGTCCATGATGCCGATGTTCTTCATGCTCATGCCCTGCACCCGCAGCAGGAAGTCTGCCCGCGGGTGGAACAGGGCGGGATCCACCTGGTAATGGCTCTCGATATGTTCCTGGGCCAGGATGGGTTCCCCGGCCGCCACCTTGCCAATCAGTGGCAGGCCGTTTTCTTCAGGCTGCACGTCCTCTTCTTCGAGCAGCAGACGAATGCCGCGGGACGTACCCGGCATGATCTCGATGACCCCTTTTTTGGCCAGGGCCTTCAGATGTTCTTCGGCCGCGTTGGCCGACTTGAAGCCAAGCTTCTGGGCAATCTCGGCGCGAGTCGGCGGCATGCCGGTCTCGTTCATGTTCGCCTTGATGAGCTCGAGTACTTCAGCCTGGCGAGGGGTAAGGGGTTTCATAGCATGGGCACCTGTCTTTTTATACAGCACACTGGCAGTATATACAGTGCTGAGGCCAAGGCAAGGCGCAACTGGCATTTGTCGCGACCCGACGCACATTTGCCCCTCCCCCCCGCTCTGAGGTACCGACTCATCGTACCTCTCGGCGACAAGCAGTCGGTGATTTGCTATGCTCACGCCGCATTTTTTTGGAGAGCAGACGCACATGTCCCTTGGACAGAAGATTTCCAGAGCCATCCTGCAATGGCCGGTCAGCGGCTTGGTCAATCACAAGAGCCTGCCGGAAAACCCCATCACCGAGCTCAAGCTGGATCCGGCCAGACCCATCGTCTATGCCCTGAAGACCAGCTCGATCACCGACCTGATGACCCTGCAACAGTGCTGCGAGGATCTCGGCCTGCCCGGCCCCTTCACGCCGCTGGAGCTGAACGGTCAGCTGCTGCCACGCTACGTCTGTCTGGATCGTCCGCCTCCCCTGTTCGGCACGCGCAACAAGCCGCTCCCCTTCCTGCAGGAGTTCCACCAGCTGCTGGACCTGCACAAGCAGGATCCGGCGCTGGACATCCAGGTAGTACCCGTCACCCTGTTCTGGGGCCGCGCCCCGGGCCGGGAAGGCGAGGAGGCCTCCGGCTGGAACATCATCAGCAGCCTGGCGCCAAACCGCCTGAAGAAGGCGCTGATAGTGATCCTGAAAGGGCGCGAGAACCTGGTGCGCTTCTCCCCGCCCCTCTCCCTGCGCTACATGGCGGACAAGCACGGCACCGACGAGGCCATCGCCCACAAGCTGGCGCGGGTGGCCCGCACCCACTTCAGCCGCCAGCAGCTGGCCGCCACCGGCCCCAAGCTGCCCAACCGCAACCTGCTGTTCAAGCAACTGCTGGATTCGAGCGTGATCCAGCAGGCCATCGAGGAGGAGGCCAGACGGGAAGGGATCAGCCTGGAGAAGGCGCAAAAGCGTGCCCACGGCTACATGGACGAGATCGCCTCCAATTTTTCCTATCGGTTGATCCGCCTCGGCGAAAGCTTCCTCGGCTGGCTGTGGAACAAGCTCTATCGCGGCCTCTCGGTCAACGGAGCAGAGCAGGTGCGTCAGCTGGCCCAGGAAGGGCATGAGATCGTCTACGTCCCCTGCCATCGCAGCCACATGGATTACCTGCTGCTCTCCTACGTCATCTACCACCAGGGCATGGTGCCGCCCCACATCGCGGCGGGCATCAACCTCAACTTCTGGCCGGCGGGCCCCATCTTCCGCCACGGCGGCGCCTTCTTCATCCGCCGCACCTTCAAGGGCAATCCGCTCTACAGCACGGTATTTCGGGAGTACCTCAACCTGCTGTTCGCCAAGGGCTACTCGGTGGAGTTCTTCACCGAGGGCGGGCGTTCGCGTACCGGTCGCCTGCTGCCCCCCAAGACCGGCATGCTGGCCATGACCCTGCAGGCCATGATGCGCGGGCTGGACAGGCCGGTCACCCTGGTCCCCGTCTACCTCGGCTACGAGCACGTGATGGAGGTGAATACCTACCACAACGAACTCAAGGGGAGCCGCAAGGAGAAGGAGAGCTTCCTGCAGGTGCTCGGCATCCTGCGCAAGCTGCGCAACTATGGCCGTGGCTTCGTCAATTTCGGCGAACCGCTGACCCTCAACAGCTACCTCGGCGAACACGTGCCCACCTGGAAGGAGAGCATCGGCCGGGAGGAGCGTCCCGAGTGGATGGCCTCCACCGTCAACCAGCTGGCCGAGCTGCTGATGACCCGCATCAACGATGCCGCCGCCGTCAACGGCCTGACCCTGAGTGCCCTGGCCCTGCTGGCCGCCGAGCGCCACGCCCTGACCCGGGACGAACTCCAGGCCCAGCTCAACACTTATCTGGACCTGCTCAAGCAGGTGCCCTACAGCCCGCACAGCACCATGCCGGACGAGGACGCCAGGACCCTGCTGGAGCAGGCGATGGAGCTTAACAAGTTCGAGGTGAGCGAGGACAAGCTGGGCCAGATCATCAGCCTGGACCGCTATCAGGCGATCCTGCTCACCTACTACCGCAACAACATACTGCACCTGTTCGCCATGCCCTCCCTGGTGGCGGCCCTGATCGAGCGGTGCGAGGGGATCTCCCGCAGCGAGATCGTCGCCCGCTGTGTCGACATCTACCCCCTGCTCAAGACCGAACTCTTCCTGCGCTATGAAGAGGACGAGCTGCCGGAACTGATCGATGCCCTGCTGGCCGAGCTGTTGCGCCAGCAACTGGTCGAGGCACGCGACGGCGGCTACTGGGTCAACCCCGGCAACCAGATGCGCCTGCTGCTCTTGGCCGAAAGCATCCAGGAGACCCTGCAGCGCTACGCCATCGTGCTGACCCGCATGCTGGCCCAGCCCCACATCGAGGCGGAGCAGCTGGAAGCGGACGGCCTAATGATGGCGGAGCGCCTCGGTACCCTGCACGGCATCAACGCCCCCGAGTTCTTCGACCAGAAGCTGTTCAGCACCCTGATCCACACCCTGCGCAGCGAAGGCTATCTGGATCCGGGCTGCAAACCGGATCTCGGCCGCTTCCAGGCATTGGCCGACAACATAGTGCCGCTGCTCAGCAACAAGATCCGCCGCACCATCCAGGCGGGCAACCGGCTCTGAGGAACAACCGGAAAAGAAAAAAGGCCGCATCATGCGCAATGCTGTTCACTTAAGAGAATTTGAGTTCCAGTCCACGTAGTATCAGGACAAAAAAGCGAGGGAGGCATGATGCCTCCCTCTTTCTATTGCAAGCCCCGCTGGATAAAGGCTGGAGGAAGATCGACTGGACACAGCCTTGCCCCCTCAACTCAAATCCAATTTATGAATAATCAGTCAAAAAAGTGCTTATCTGAACAGCATTGCGCATCATGCGGCCTTTTTTTATCTCGTGGGGCTAGCCCTGCAGGTAGTGAACGATCACCCCGAGCAGCACCATGGCCCCCACGTAGTTGTTGTTGAGGAAGGCCTGGAAGCAGGCCTCCCGCTGCCGCTCCCGAATGAGCCGCTGCTGATAGACGAACAGCGCCGCCGCCCCCAGCAGACCCCAGTAGTAACCGGAGCCCAACCCCATCAGCTGGCCCACTCCCAGCAGGATCAGCAGGGTCGCGAGCTGCAGCCCCCCGATGATCCGCTTGTCGTGGCGGCCGAACAGGATGGCGCTCGACTTGAGGCCGAGTTTGAGGTCGTCGTCCCTGTCCACCATGGCGTACTCGGTGTCGTAGGCGATGGTCCACAGCAGGTTCGCGAGAAACAGCAGCCAGGCCACTGGCGGCAGGGCATTGGCCTGGGCCGCATAGGCCATGGGAATGGACCAGGAGAACGCCATCCCGAGCACCAGCTGCGGAATGGGGATGAACCGCTTCATGAAGGGGTAGCAGACCGCCAGCAGCAGGCCGGCAAAGGACAGGCTGATGGTGAGCGGGTTCAGGGTCAGCACCAGAGCGAACGAGATGAGCGCCAGCACGGCGAACAGGATCAGTACCTCGCGCTCGGCGACCCGGCCCATGGGCAGCGGTCGCCCGGCGGTGCGTTTCACGTGGCCGTCGAAGTTGCGATCCGCATAGTCATTGATGACGCAGCCCGCCGAACGCATCAGGAAGACGCCGATCACGAACACGGTCAGGATCCAGGGGTCCGGCAGGCCGCCGGCGGCCAGACAGAGTGCCCAGAGGGTCGGCCACAGCAGCAGCAGGGTGCCGATGGGCTTGTCGATGCGGGCCAACTGCGCATAGGCCAGTCCCCGCTCCTTGGTTAACAGCTTCACACCAGCTCCTTATTCGATGGCAACCCGTTGGACGATAGCGAGGGCAGGAAGAGTTCGTGGACAAGCAAGGGCCACTGCCCCAGATAGAGGCGGGAACGGCGCCCCCAGACAGTGCCGGCCGGGCACCAGGGATTGCTCGCGATCTCGAAGCAGGCCAGTTGCAGGTGATCGCGCCGCGCGGGCAGATCACCGAAAATGCGCTCCCCCAGCGGTTGCTCCCCCAGATCCTGCAAACCGCCCCCTTGCAAGGCCGCTTCGGCAAACAGGGTCCAGCCCAGGATGGCGGGCCCGCCGTCCCCGTGCAGAATGACCTCGCGGCACATCCCAACGGGATCATGCACCGCCACCAGCGCCTGCTCGTCCTCTGCCAGCGACACGCTGCGATTGCCGAGCAGTTGCACCGAGAGGTGGCGATTGTAACGGCGCAGGCGCCGGGTCATGGAATCGGTCTCCAGCAACCAGGGGCGCAAGGCCTCGGGGAGTTCGCACTCTGCGGGAGCCCGCCATGGGACGAGCTGGATGAGGGGAACAGTCAACTCGGACTTCACAGCTTCACCATCCGGAGATTTCCGTTGTCAGGTTAAAAACCGGTTTATTATCCGTAAATCAATGGCGAATTGTAAGAACATCCGTGCTTGACGGCCCCGATGGCAGCATCAAAAATGGGGCATCCGTCGCTGCCGAGCCATCCAGATGAAGATCTTCAGAATTCTGCTGCTGTCCCTGGGGTGTACCCTCTTGAATATACAGGCCTTCGCCAATGAGGAAGAGGCCACCGATCCCGCCTCCTCCGCCGTCCAGCCGGGATTCGCCTATCACGCTCTGGATCCGGACATCATCACCAACTACCTTGGCGACGGCAAAAACCTCGGCTATGTACGGGTGACGGTAGAGCTGATGGCCACGGATGCTGCCGACCTCAAGTTGCTGGAGCAGCACGACCCCCTGATCCGCGACGCCATCATCCGGCTGATTGGCAGCAAGACGGGCGCACAGATCAAGTCCCTGGTGAACCGGGAAGAGCTGCGCAAGGAGTGTGAGGCCAAGGTCAACGAACTGCTGGTCAAGGAGACGGGCAAGAAGGCGGTCCGCGAGCTCATCTTCACCAAATACCTGTACCAGTAACCACACCGGGAGAGGTCCTGCCGACATTCCGCACCTGATTTAGGAATAAATTTGCCGATAGCGCTCACCCAATACCTCCAAAATGATCTGCTGGTCT
>NZ_JAPCIQ010000078.1:0-19428 GCF_027707405.1 Aeromonas sp. QDB68
GGAACCAGTGATTGGTTCCGGATTGTCCTACAGCAGAAGGATCGGTCAATGGATCCTTAACTGATCAGCATTGCGCCCTGGGGCGGCTCTTTGCATCGGGGATCAATGAATCGTCACGGCGCCTTGGGCGGTTCCACCAGAGCGCTCGCCGGTTGGTCATCTTCCTTGATCCAAGCATCCAGCAGGGTGTAGCCCACCGCCAACACCACGGGGCCGATGAAGAGACCGATGATCCCCATGGCCAGCAAGCCGCCGATGACCCCCACCAGAATGAGGATCAGCGGCAGGTCGGCCCCGCGCTTGATGAGGAAGGGGCGCAGGAAGTTGTCCATGGTGCCCGCCAGCAGGGACCAGACCAGCAGGAAGGTGCCCCAGGTGGTGTCCCCGCTCCAGTAGAGGTAGCCGACGCTGGCCAGCAGCACCGGGAAGGGGCCTATCTGGGCGACGATCAGCAGGAACATCAGCACCACCAGCACCATGACATAGGGAATGCCGGCGATGAGCAGGCCCAGGCCCGCCACCGAGGATTGCACCAGGGCGGTCACCACCACCCCCATGGCGACGGCACGGATGGCCTGGGAGGCGAGCACCACCGCATTGTCACCGCGCTGGCCCGCCAGACGGTGGGCGAAGCGGCGAATGCCTTCTGCCGCCTTCTCTCCCGAGTGGTAGAGCAGGCCGCAGATGGCCACGGTCAGCAGGAAGTGGACGAACAGCAGGCCGAGGTTGCCCGCCTGGGCCGCCAGCCAGCGGGCGGTCTGGCCGAAGTAGGGGGCCAGCTTGGTGAACAGCACCTGGCCGCCGCTCGCGAGGATCTGCTGCCAGAACTCATAGAGCTTGTCGCCCACCAGGGGCACTTGCTGCAACCAGAGCAGCTCGGGGGGCGGGGATTGGCTGAGCTCGGTGCCCAGCTCGATGAGCATGGGGGCCTTCTCCGCCACGTTGGCCAGCGTCATGAAGAGGGGAATGACGAAGATGAGCAGCAAGATGCTGGTCATCAGCAAGGCCGCCAGGGTGCGCTTGCCCCACAGCAGGCGCTGGGCCATCTGCATCAGGGGCCAGGTGGCGATGGTGATCATGGTCGACCACACCAGGGCGGGCAGGAAGGGGCGCAAGACCATGAAGCACGAGATGATGAGCAGGCTGAGGAACAGCAAGCCCAGGGTGATCTTGGCCAAATCCACTTTTTTCATATTCATGGCATTCCCTTAACGAGGGGTTGAGCGCCCGGTTCGGGCACCGTGACGGATAGCGGATAACGACCACCAGAGCCCGGCGCTGAGCCAGAACCCCAGGCAGCCAAAGAGCCACCCTTGTCCCGCGAGGATCAGCAGAGAGCTGCTGGTGAGCGCGGGCACCAGGAACAGGAGCCCTGCCACGACCAGTCCCCCTGCCAGGGTCAGCAGCGCGGCGGGCAGGGCGGGGGTGGGGCTCCGTTCGAGTGATAGCAGATTACCCGATACCAGCCCCAGGGTGAACATGGCAAGCCCGGCCAGGGCGGTGGACTGGGTGAGCCAGGCCGAGAGGGCGCTGGCGATGAGCACCCCGGCCCAGGGGAGCGGGCGTGCCGCCAGCTTCGCCAGCGGGGCGCGCAGTGCCAGCAGCAGGGCCCCCAGGGCAAGGCCGGCCACCACATCCGAGAGGAAGTGGACCCCCAGCCAGACTCGGGCCAGCCCGGCCACGCCGGCCAGCAACAGGGCCAGCATGGCCCCCTGCCATGCCCGCAGCGCCGGCAGCCAGCCAAGCAGCAGGCCCCAGTAGAGCAGGGTCGAGGCGGCGTGACCGCTCGGCATGCCGAAGCCCTGGGCACTCTGGCGGGCCAGCTCGGGTTGCAGGTGGAAGGGCCTGGGCCAGCCGATGCCCGCCTTGAGCAGGTTCACCACCAGGGTGAGCAGCACCATGGCAAACAGCAGGTGGCGCAGCCTGGACCAGCCGAGCAGGGGCAGCAGCAAGGGCAGCAGCGCCAGCTGGAAGGGGGCCGAGCCCAGCAGATTGCCCGCCCTTGGCCAGAGCGCATCCGGCCCTAGCCATTGTTGCAGGCGCTGGATCAGCGGCAGCTCGGCGCGGTGCAGCGCACTGGCCGCGTCGCTGAAATCCGTCACCCACAGCACCTGGCTCTCGGGCACCTCGGCTTGCCTCGGGGCTATCCAGTCGAGCTGCGCCGGGAAGCGACGCTGGTCAGGGGGCAGGTCGGCGGCCGCGATCAGCCTGGCGTTCAGGATCTCGCCACCGAGATCCGGGGCCTGGAGCAGGGAGACAAACCCCGTCCCTCGCTGGACCCGCAGGGGTTCCAGGGTCTGGCAGGCGAACACCCTGGCCCGTTGCCAGCGCCCCAGCTCGCCGGTGACGCGACCCTGCAGGCCGGTCTCCTCGAACAGCTCGCGCAGGGCCGCCTGCTCCGGGGTCTCCCCCCTGTCGATGTAACCGCCGCTCAGGCTGTAGCGCGAGGAGAGCCTGTCCTGCACCAGCAGGATCCCTTGCTGGTGGCGGATCACGCAGGCGGCCGCAGAGGGAGGGGATTCGGCGCGGGAGGCGGGCAGGGCACCGCCCAGCAACAGCAGCAGGCAGAAGACGACTCGAAACATGATGACACCCAGGGGCAAGGAGTGGGGACAAGGGTCACAGAAATCAGACGGCCGGGCAATGGCTTGCAGGGGGCACCGACCCTGTGGGGGACGCAAGGATTGCCGTCTGCGCGGGCAGTCCCTAGTATTGGCGGCTATTGTTCTTCTCATTCACTACATTGTGGGGCTCTTCATGCGACAGTTCGGTTTCTTTCTGGGGATTGCCATCGGCGTCATCCTGATACTGTTTGGCAGCATCGTCATCTTCCAGGCCCTGCCTGCGGCGCTGGACGTGCTGGAGATGCCGAGCCGGATCCCCTTCGTGCGCGAGGTGTACACCTGGCTGATGAGCAGCGCCAACGGGCTCACCGCCCAGCTGGAGCAGAACTTCCTGGAGGCATTCCAGACGGTGCTCAAGTTGATCCTGCTCATCACCTTCATGTGGGTCTGCGTCAAGCTGGTCAACATGGGGGTGCTGATCATCCGGGCCGGCGTCGACCTTATCCGCACCGCCATCGAGCACAGCGAAGAGAAGGGTGCCAAGCCCACCGAGCAGGACCGTCATTTCTGATCTTCTCCTGCCACGGGGCAGATAAACAACAGGCCATCATGTGATGGCCTGTTTTTATGGTGACATGACGCTTAAAAAAGTCAGTTAAGCAGTTTTTCCAGCTCCGCTTCGGCATCCGCCCTGGCCTGATCGCTCAGGGTGCCGGAAGTCGCTTCCCGCTTCTCGCCCTGTTGCTGCACCGCCTTGGCCGCTTGCTGCTGTGTACTGGTCGCGGCACTGATGGTGGTGGCGCTGCTGACGGCCTGCTTGGCGCTGTCACTCACCGCCTTGGCCGCTTGCTGCTGCGCCGTGGTTGCGGCACTGCTGGCGGCCTGCTTGGCGCTGTCGCTCACCGCCTTGGCGGCTTGCTGCTGTGCACTGGTCACGGTACTGATGGTTTCGGCGCTGCTGGCGGCCTGCTTGGCGCTGTCGCTCACTGCCTTGGCGGCTTGCTGCTGCGCCGTGGTTGCGGCACTGATGGTCGCTGCGCTGCTGGCGGCCTGTTTGGCGCTGTCGCTCACCGCCTTGGTGGCTTGCTGCTGCGCCGTGGTGGCGGCACTGATGGTGGCTGCGCTGCTGGCGGCCTGTTTGGCGGTGTCGCTTACCGCCTTTTCGGCTTGCTGCTGCGCCGTGGTTGCGGCACTGATGGCGGCGGCACTGCTGGCGGCCTGCTTGGCGCTGTCGCTCGCTGCCTTGGCGGCTTGCTGCTGCGCCGTGGTGGCGGCACTGATGGTCGCGGCACTGCTGGCAGCCTGCTTGGCGCTGTCGCTCGCCGCCTTGGTCGCTTGTTGCTGCGCCGTGGTGGCGGCACTGCCGATCACCTGTCTGGTGGAGTCGGACAGGGCCTTGCTGGCGCTCTGTTGCAGGCCCCCCATCATGGTGCCCAGCAGAGAACTGCCAGCGCCCGTGAGCCCCTGACCGGCACCGGTCAGGGCCGTGGCGGCCGGGGTGGCCTGGGACTGCCAGCCCTGCATGGCGCTGGGCCAGGTCGGGGTGGCGGCCGTCAGGTTTTCCCCGAAGACCTGGGTCACCCCGTCACCTTTTTGCACCATGACGGCGAGCTGGTTGGTGTCGGCGTTCCAGACCATGCCGGCCTGTTTGGCCACGTCCGGCACGGGGGCGTAGCGGGAGACCACGTAAAAGAGCGGCCCCTCCTGTTGCAGCTCGTCGGCGGTCTTGAGCAGCTGCATGGTGCTCTCGTAGTTGGGCCCCAGCATGGCAGTCATTCTGTCCTTGATCAGCGGCTGCTCGAACAGGTTGGCCTCGTTCGGATCGAAACCGACCAGCGGCTTGAGCAGGGCCCACATCAGCTGGCTGGTGGGGCTCATCATCAGCAGGGGGGCGACACAGGCGGACAACATCAGGCTCAGGCAGGCAGCCTTGAGCAACGGCATGATACGCATTGACAACATATCCAGTTAATTATCTGATTATTAAGGGTTATTCATTACCGCATCCCGGCGATGCCGGCGGGGGCCCACGGCAGAACCCTGACAGGCCTTGGCGGGCGCAGGCAGGCTATCATATTGCTTCCGGAATGCCAGATGAGCCGACATTTATTGGTCAAGTCGAGGGCTCTGCTGGTCGCTCTACACTTTCACACCCCCGTGACAGGAATTCCCATGATCCGTTGTGCAGGTTGTCTGCTGGCCCTTGGCTGGCTCTTCCCCGCGTTGGCCGCCCCGGCGTCCAACACCCTCAGCCACTCGGTGGGCACCGAGCTGGTGCTGCCCCTTGGTTCGCTGCCCGAGCGGGTGTGCTGGTATCAGGATCAGAAATACTCCCAGGGGGCCCGTATCCAGCAGGGGGAGCTCTGGCTGGAGTGCGCGCCGCAACAGGCGATGGAGACCAATGGTCCCCTGATCTGGCGAGAGGTGACGACGCCGTCACAGAGTGGTGAACCGGAGGGCAACCAGCGGACGATCCGGGTGGGCCAGTGAGCCTTTTCTTGATCCAGCTACAGACACGGGCGTGATCTCTATCGCATAATGCGGCTCTTTCTTCTCTTGACTGGGATCTAAGCAATGGCTCGTCGCTCTTCCAATGCACAACGTCGTCGCAGTAGCTGGTGGTACAAACGCTTGTTGGCAAGGGAGCGGGAAGAGCGCGAAGCGCGTTCCGTCCGGGATTGATACTGCATTGAAAAACGGAGCCTCGGGCTCCGTTTTTATTGGTGACTAAACGTGCATTACCGCAGGCAGGTTTATTACCACAGGTGGACAATGGTGCCGCTTTGCCAGTGCACAACGTCGTTGCCGCCGTGAGCTGGCGGTACAAACCCTTGTTGGCAAGGGAGGGAAGCGCGCGAGGGCGCTGCGTCCGGGATTGATACTGCATTGAAAAGCGGAGCCTCGGGCTCCGTTTTTATTGGTGACTAAACGTGCATTACCACAGACAGGTTTATTACCACAGGTGGACAATGGTGCCGCTCTGCCAGTGCAAAACGTCGTTGCCGTCGTGAGCTGGCGGTACAAACCCTTGTCGGCAAGGGAGGGAAGCGCGCGAGGGCGCTGCGTCCGGGATGGATACGGCATGGAAGAACGGAGCCTCGGGCTCCGTTTTTATTGGTGAATATAAGTGCATTACCGCAGGCAGATTTATTACCACAGGTGGATAATGGTGCCGTTCTGCCAGTGCACAACGTCGTTGCCGTCGTGAGCTGGCGGTACAACCCCTTCATTCATCAAAGACCGTCATGCGAGAACGGGGGCCATCAGGCCCCAGTTTTGCTTTTGCAGAGGTTGGCTGCCTGCGACTCAGCGTTGCAGGGCGGCCAGGGCCAGCTCGACCCGTTTGGCGTACTCGGGGTCGGCCTGCTCGAAGTGCCTGAGCTGGGCCGCGACGATGGCGTCATCCTCCACATTGATGAGGGAGCGAGCCAGGTTGGCGGCGAGGCGGGCGCGCTGTCCCTCGTCCATCAGGCGGAAGAGATCCCCCGGCTGGCTGTAGTAGTCGCTGTCGTAGTCACGAAAATCGTAGTGCAGGGCAGCCCCTTCCAGACTCAGGGCCGGTTCGTGCTGCTCGCTCGGCTGCTGGGTGCCGAAGCGGTTTGGCTGGTAGTTGGGGCTGGCGCCACCGTTGCTGTCGGCCCGCATGGCGCCGTCGCGGTGGGCGCCGTGGTGGAACGGGCAGCGCGGGGCGTTGACCGGCAGCAGGCCGTGGTTGACGCCGAGGCGGTAGCGCTGGGTGTCACCGTAGGAGAACAGGCGACCCTGCAACATGCGATCCGGCGAGAAGCCGATGCCGGGCACCACGTTGGCCGGGGTGAAGGCGGCCTGCTCCACGTGGGCGAAGTAGTTGTCCGGGTTCTGGTTGAGCTCCAGCACGCCCACCGGGATGAGCGGGTAGTCCTTGTGGGGCCACACCTTGGTGAGATCGAACGGGTGGATCGAGTAGGTCTGGGCCTCGGCCTCTGGCATCACCTGCACATAGACCTTCCAGCGCGGGAAGTCCCCCCGCTCGATGGCGTTGAACAGATCTGCCTGGCTGGTCTCTCTGTCCTGACCGACGGCGGTGGCCGCCTCTTCATCGGTGTAGAAGCGGTGGCCTTGCTCGGTCTTGAAGTGGAACTTGACCCAGAAGCGCTCGTTGGCCGAGTTGATGAAGCTGAAGGTGTGGCTGCCGTAGCCGTTCATCTCCCGCAGGCTCCTGGGAATGCCGCGATCGCTGAAGAGGATGGTGACCTGATGCAGGGATTCCGGGTGGCGTGACCAGAAGTCCCAGGCGGCGGTGGCGCTGCGCAGGTTGGTGCGGGGATCCCGCTTCTGGGTGTGGATGAAGTCGGGGAATTTCAGGGGATCGCGAATGAAGAACACCGGGGTGTTATTGCCCACCAGATCCCAGTTGCCCTGCTCGGTGTAGAACTTGAGGGCGAAGCCGCGCACGTCGCGCTCGGCGTCGGCGGCCCCCTTCTCGCCGGCCACGGTGGAGAAGCGCAGGAACACCGGGGTCTGCTTGCCGACGGCGTTGAACAGGTCGGCCTTGCTGAAGGCGCTGATGTCGTGGGTCACGGTGAAGGTGCCGTAGGCGCCCGAGCCCTTGGCGTGCACCACCCGCTCGGGAATGCGCTCGCGGTCGAAGTGGGCGAGTTTCTCCATCAACCAGATGTCTTGCATCAGGACGGGGCCGCGGGGGCCGGCGGTGAGGCTGTTGTTGTTGTCGACGACGGGGGCGCCGTTGGCGCTGCGCAGGGTCTTGTCGGTCATGGCAGGTCTCCTTGTGATGAGTCGCCAGACTAGGGGAAGTGGGGGAGCGGCTCCAATGGAGTGTGCCTAACCCTTTGATTGGTTTCGCTGATGGGGGTGGAAACAGACGCCAGCCTTGCGGCAAGATGGGATTCAGCCAATCAGGAGGTCTCATGTCCATCACCATTCGCCGCGCCGGGCCGGAAGATGCCGCCGCCCTGCGGGATCTTCACGCCATGCCCCATGCCCAGGCGGGCACCCTGCAACTTCCCTTCCCCTCCCTGCAGCAGTGGGAGCAGAAGCTGACCCCGCGGGATGGCATCTACAGCCTGCTGGCGGAGTGCGAGGGGGAGGTGGCGGGCGCGCTGGTCCTGATGGTGGAGCCGGCCCCCCGTCGTCGCCACGTGGCGAGCATCGGCATGGCGGTACACGATGACTGGGCCGGGCGCGGGGTGGGCACCGCCCTGATGCAGGCTGCGCTGGATCTGGCGGACAACTGGCTCGGCTTGACGCGGGTGGAGCTGACGGTCTGGGCCGACAACCAGGCGGCCCTGGCCCTCTATCGCAAGGCGGGCTTTGTGGAGGAGGGCGTAGCCCGGGATTACGGCCTGCGTCATGGGGTGCTGGTGGATGCCCTCTACATGGCCAGGGTGCGCCGATGATCGACTATCGCGAGCGCCTGACGCCGGTGCTGCGGGCACTGGAGCAGGATCCTGATCTCTCCATCGAGGCGCTGGCGAGTCGCGCCTGCCTCTCCCTCTACCATTTCCACCGGGTGTTCACCGCCGTGGTGGGGGAGGCCCCCGGCGAGATGTGCCGCCGCCTGCGGATGCAGCGGGCGGCCTGGCAGCTCTGCTACACCGATGCCAGCGTCACCGCCATCGCTCTGGGGGCGGGGCTTGGCAGCTCCCAGGCTTTCGCCAAGGCGTTTCGTCGTCACTATGGTTGCACCCCAGGGGCGTTTCGCCGCGACAAGGGCAAAAACGGACACCTGGATCGCAAGGAAGGACACGCATGGCAAGGGGCACTCCCTTATGCTGAAGGCCACTCATCAGCAAGGAGCAACACCATGAACACCGTCGAGATGGACGCCCGCACCCTGGCCTATATCCGCGTGACCGGCCCCTATGGCGAAGGGTATGACGCCGTCTGCCATCGCCTTCACCAGTGGGCCGCGCCCCGTGGCCTGGAAGGGGGAGAGTGGATCTTCATCTACCACGACAACCCCGAGGTGACGCCGCCGGCCCAGTGCCGCACCGATATCGGCATCAGCGTACCGGTGGGGACCCGGGGAGCGGGGGAGGTGGAGATCCAGCACATCCCCGCCGGACGCTACGCCCAGTCCCGCTATCTCATCACGGATCGCAGCCAGTACGGGGAGCGCTGGCAGGAGCACATCGGCGATATCGTCGCGGCCGGGCTCGCCTTTGGGGACGGCCCCTGCTTCGAGCTCTATCACAGCGTGAGCAATGACCCCCTGCGCGATGACGTGAGCTTCTGCTCCAGCGTGCGCTAGGCAGGCGGCAATAAAACGAGGCGCCTTTGGGCGCCTCGTTTTATTTGGGGTCCATGACCACCGCAGATATCAGGGCTGGCTGGGCACCTTGTTGCGGCGGGACTTCCACCACCAGCGAAGCCGGATCTGGGAGATGAGCATCCCCGCCAGCATCAGGGCGCAGCCGACCACGGCCCGTTCGTCCAGATGTTCCCCCAGCAGCAGGACACCGCCGATGGCGGCGAACACCGTCTCCAGGCTGAGGATGATGGCGGCGTGGGCCGGATGGGCACCGCGCTGCCCCACCACCTGCAGGGTATAGCCGATGCCGACCGAGACCAGACCGGCATAGAGCAGCGCCTGCCATCCCGCCACGGCACCACTCGCCGTCGGGGTCTCGATGACGAAGGCCGTGGCCAGGCTGAGCAGGCCGCACACCACGAACTGCACCCCGGCAAGACGAATGGGGGCGACCCGGTTCGAGTAGTGATCCAGCACCAGCAGATGCACGGCCCAGAACAGGGCCCCGATCACTTGCAGCAGATCGCCGTAGCCGATGGTGAACTCCTCGGTGACGCTGAGGTAGTAGAGCCCGGCCATGGCGATGAGGGCGCCTACCCAGGTGTTGGCCCCGGTCTTGTGGCGCAGGGCCAGGCCGATGACGGGGACCAGGATGATGTAGAGGCCGGTGATGAAGCCCGCCTTGGCGGCCGTGGTGTAGAGCAGCCCCACCTGTTGCAGGGAGGCGGCGGAGAAGAGCACGGTGCCGGCGATGAGGCCCCCGGTCAGCAGCAGGCGGTGATCACCGGCAGGCTGGGGCGGCTGGCGTGACTTGAGCCACCACAAGAGCGGCAGCAGGGAGAGGGCGCCCAGCAGGAAGCGCAGGCCGTTGAAGGTGAAGGGCCCCATGTGATCCATCCCCAGACGCTGGGCGACGAAGCCCAGCCCCCAGATGGCGGCGGCCATCAATAACATCATGTTTGAACGCATACGGAATCATCCCTGAGAAAGAGTCTCGGCGGCACTCGGGCCCCGCCATTACGATACCTGCGAGAAGGGGCGTTTGTCGTCAGCCATTTGTTGCCGGGCGAGGGCAGGATCAGCGGCTGGCCAGCTTGGCGAGCAGGGGCAGCAGGGCGAGCAGCAGCAGGTTGCCCCTAAGGATCCAGATCACCCAGAACTGCTGCTGGGTGGAGACAAGGGGAGCCCGTCCCTGGCGCAAGGATCGGCGCCAGTGGTGGAACAGCCGGCTGGGGTAGCCAAAGCTGATGGCCATGGCGAAGAACATCAGCAGCTTGGTGCGGTAACCCGGATTGGCAAACAGGATGGCCGGTGGCTGGGGATGGGCGACCACCAGCAGCACTCCCGTGATGAAGATGAGCAGCAGGGCCAGGGCGGCCAGGCTGTCAGCCAGCAGCAGCTTGCGCACCTGCTCGATGGACATGCCGCGTCGGAACAGGAAATACTCCGAGGTGATGGCACCGGTCAGGGTGATCACGGCGCAGTAATGGAGGGCAGTCAGCAGTTCCGGTTTCAACATCCAGGCCAGTTCCTTCTCGTTGGCCACCTGATGCGCTTCCTTTTGGACGCCATCAGGTGGGGCTGATATTCTGACACTACACGATGTCAGGGGATAGCATGGAGTCAGGGTTGGATAAGCGAGCAGTCTCCAAAAAGACCTGGTCCCTGGTGGCACGGATGCGCCTGGGCCTGCTTCTGCTCTTCATTCCCGTCCTGATGCTGGGCGCCATCTACTACCTGCACATGGAGCGCAGCCTGCAGCGAGAGCTGCAACAGCGCCTGCTCGCCACCAATCACCAGTTGCGCCACGTCTTCATCGAGCCCTACCTGAACGAGATGGAGCGTCAGTTCTCCCTCATCTACGACCAGATCAAGGTGGAGGACATCAGCGGCCCCCGTCTGCGCAACACCGACTCCTATCTCAGGGAGTGGCGTCTCTACAAGGGGGTGATGGCGGATCTCATCTACATCTATGTGGGCACCGCCGAGCGCCAGATGCTGATCTACCCCGAATGGCAGGCGGATGCGGACTTCGATCCCAGGGTGCGCCCCTGGTATCAGCTGGCCAGCCAGCATGTGGGCAAGATGGTCTGGACCGAACCCTACTACGACTACACCAACGGCACGCTGGTGATCGCCCTGGCGCGGGCCATCACCGACAAGGAGGGCAAGGTGCGGGGGGTCTTCGCGGTGGATGCCATCCTGGCCCCCTTCTCCGCCCAGCTGAACCGGCAGTGGAACAGCGGCTACCAGATGATCGTCAACCAGTCGGGCAAGGTGCTGGCCCACCCCGATCCCTCACAACTGCTCAAGCCTATGACGCACCCGACCTGGCTCTCCCGCTTCAGCGGAGAGGACGGCATCTTCCTGGATCAGGCGTCTCGCCAGTTCGTGGCCTACAGCCGCCTGCCGGACCACAACTGGGTGCTGATCAGCGTGTTGCCCGCCTCCAGCATCCAGGCGGTGGTGGCGAGTGCCTCCCTCAACGTGCTCGGGATCATCGTGCTGGCCAGCGTGCTCTACATGGTGCTGGCACTGATCTGGTCCCGTTATTTCAGGCGGATGCTGGACGAGATCTCCACCGTGATCCGGGCCAGCCGGACCCAGCCTGACGAGGTGCACCAGGGGGGGATGCGCGAGCTCAGGCACGTCTATGCCGAGCTGGCGGAGGTGAGCAAGGATTATCACGAGGTGCGCCAGCAGGCGAACCTCGACAAGCTGACCGGCCTTTACAACCGGCGCTTCTTCGACGAGCGGTTGAATCGGCTGCTGCTCGATCAGGACAGCTTCTGCCTGGCCATGATCGATCTGGACGGTTTCAAGCGGATCAATGACACCTATGGTCACCAGACCGGGGACGTGGTGCTCAAGCGGGTGGCCAGCTTTGGCGCCAAGCTGCTGGGGGATCATGGCTGGGTATGCCGCTATGGCGGGGAAGAGCTGGTGGTGCTGTTCGCCAATCCGGACATCCACTTCTGCCAGATGCTGCTGGAGCAGTACAGGATTGGGGTGGCCTCCCTGCACTGGCGTGAACCCGGTCTTGGGATCACCTTCAGCGGCGGCCTGGTGGCGAGTGCCCCCGGGCTCGGGGCCAGGAGCCTGTTGACCATGGTCGATGCCGAGGTCTATCGCGCCAAGGGTGACGGCAAGAATCGCATCTACATGGTGGATCCCCTGGCTCCCCGGGACGACTCGCCATCAGGGGATGGCATGTTGAGCAAAGAAGAGGCCTGAGGGCCTCTTCTTCATTGCGCGGATCAAGGGTGCAACTGCCAGGTCCAGAGGGGCCAGCCCAGCTCCTCGGCGCACTGGCGCAGGGCGGGGGCCGGATTGACCGCATGGGGATGGCTCACCGCCTGCAGCATGGGCAGATCGTTGTGGGAATCGCTGTAGCCGAAGCTCCCCTGCCAGAGGTGTTCCTTTCCGGCAAAGAGCTGGTTGATGCGGGCCACCTTGCCTTCGCGAAAACTCAGGGTGCCGCGGGTCTGGCCGGTCAGCATGCCGGCTTCCTCGTCGAGCAGGATGGCCACGCAGTGATCCATCCCCAGCATCTGCGCCATGGGGGCCACCAGATGCTCGCCGGAGGCGGAGATGAGCACCAGCTCGTCGCCACGCTGGCGGTGCCACTCGATGCGAGCCAGCCCCTCTGGATAGATGCGCTCCCGCAGTACCTGCTCGGCAAAGCGGGTGCAGAGGGAGTCGAGCCACTGGCGCGTCCTGCCTGCCAGCGGTTGCAGGGTGAAGGCCATGTACTGGTGCATGTCCATCTTGCCCTGATGGTAGAGGGACATCATGGCCTGCTCCTCGGCCACCATGCCCGCCGGGGCCAGCTCCTGGGCCACCATGTACTCCAGCCAGAGGCTGGCGGAATCCCCCGCTATCAGGGTCTCGTCCAGATCAAACAGTGCCAGGGCCATGGCTGCTCCTCGGGTTGGCTGCCAGCATCGGGGAACTGGCTGAAAAATGAATGGGATTCATGGCGTTATGCTACCTCACAGAGTTGATCTCGGGCCACCACCAGGGTCACGGCGCTGCCTACCGGCAGCAGATCGCCGGCACGGCGGTTGAGGCAATCCACCGTCAACAGCCCCGCCTCGCACTCCACCTGATAGCGGATGACGTTGCCGAGTAGCTGCTGCTGGCGAACGATGCCGGGCAGGCTGGGCTCGTGGCTGGTCGCCCCGGCGGGCAGCAGGGTGATGGACTCCGGCCGCAGCGCCAGCTTGCCGCGAAAGCGCGGGCCGAACAGGGATTTGGCCTGCTCGCCACCCAGCAGGTTGTAGTTGCCGATAAAGCCCGCCACGAACTCGCTGGCGGGGCGGGTGTAGATCTGCTCTGGCGTGCCGTTCTGGACGATGGATCCCTTGTTCATCAGGAAGATCCGATCCGACAGGGTCAGCGCCTCCTCCTGATCGTGGGTCACGAAGATGGTGGTGAGCTCGAGGCGCTGCTGGATCGCGCGGATCTGCTGGCGCAGGCTGCGGCGGATGCGGGCATCCAGCGCCGAGAGCGGCTCATCCAGCAAGAGGATCCGTGGCTGCACCACCAGCGCCCGGGCCAGCGCCACCCGCTGGCGCTGGCCGCCGGAGAGCTCGGCCGGATAGCGGCGCTCGAAGCCGGTCAGCTCCACCAGCTCTAGCGCCTCCTGTACGCTGGCGGCGAGATCCCGCCCCGGCTGGGGTTTCATCTTGAGGCCGAAGGCGACGTTGTCCCACACCGTCATGTTGGGGAAGAGCGCATAGCTCTGGAACACCATGCCGATGCCCCGCTTCTGGGGTGCCTGCCAGGTAATGTCCTCACCGGCCACCCGCACCTGACCGCCATCCACCGGGGTGAGCCCGGCCAGCGCCCGCAGCAGGGTGGATTTGCCGCAGCCGGAGGGGCCGAGCAGGGTCACCAGCTCCCCCTTGCGGATGCCGAATTCAATTCCCTCGAACACCTTGGTGTCACCGTAGGATTTGTGCAGTTGATTCACTTCTAGGTGGAACATGTTGATTCACCGATGAAATCTGTTGGCTGCCCAGGTGAGCAGCAGGGTCAGCAGGAAGTAGCTCATCACCAGTGCGCTGGTGAAGTGGCCCGAGGTGGCGCGCATGTTGTAGAGGTAGACCTGCAGGGTCTCGTAACGGGTGCCCACCAGCATGTTGGCAAACACGAACTCGCCGAGCAGGAAGGAGAGGGAGAGAAACAGCGCTGCCAGCAGCCCCTTGCGCAGGCAGGGGATCACCACCAGCAGGAAGGCGCGGGCGCTGCTGGCCCCCAGCAGATGGGCGGCATCCATCAGATCCTTGAGCGGCACCCCTTGCAGGCTGTTGGCCAGCGCCCGGTACATGAAGGGGAGCACCACGGTGAACCAGGTCCCGATCAGGATCCACGGCGTGCCGATAATCGGCAGCACGCCGTCAGCGTAGATCTGCAACAGCCCCACCGAAGAGACCACGGGCGGCACCGCGAAGGGGAGCAGGATCAAGAGGTTCATCCAGGGATCCAGCCTGGGGAAGTAGTAGGCCACCACCAGCACGGTGGGCACCAGTACCAGGGTCCCCAGCAGCAGGGTGGCGAAGCAGACCAGGAGGCTGCGGCCAAAGGCCGCCAAAAAGCGCGGATCGCCCCAGAGCTTGAGATACCAGTCGAGGGTAAAGCCGTCCGGCAGCAGGGTCGCCCCCCAGCGGGTGGAGATGGAGTAGAGAAAGGTAGCCAGCAGCGGCAGCAGCAGGGTGGCGACCAGCGCCCCCAGCACCCATCTGGGCCAGCGCGGCGTCAAATCATGCATGGGATTGCCCCTTGTTCACATAGCTCTTTTTCAGCAACCACTGGTTGGCGGCCGTCACCACCCCCAGCAGCACCATCAGGATCACCGCCAGCGCCGCCGCGAGATTCGGCTCGAGGAAGATGTCGCCGGAGACCAGACTGGCCACCCGGATGGTCACCAGGTTGAAGTTGCCGGTGGTGAGGGCGTAGGCGGAGGCATAGGCCCCCACCGCGTTGGCAAACAGGATGATCAGGGTGCCGAGCAAGGCGGGCGTCAGCACCGGCAGCGCAACGTGCCATACATACTGCCCCTTGCTCGCGCCGAGCAGGGCGGCGGCCTGGGGCCACTCATCCTGCAGGGCGTCGAACGCCGGGTAGAGCAGCAGCAGGGCGAGGGGGATCTGGAAGTAGGTGTAAATCAGGATAAGGCCGCTGCCCGAATAGAGGTTGAAGCCGTCGATGAGGCCCCAGGATTTGAGCAACAGGGTCACTGCACCATTGATGCCGAGCACGATGATGAAGGCGAACGCCAGCGGCACGCCGCTGAAGTTGCCGGTCATGGTGACGAAGGCCAGCAGCACCCGCTTGACCCGCTCGCCACAGTGGCGCAGCGCCGCGGCCCCGAGGGTGCCGATGGCGAGCCCCGCCAGGCTGGCGATGCCGGCGATGCGCAACGAGTTGCCGAAGGATTGCAGATAGAAGGGGGAGCTCAAAATCTCCCGGTAGTGGTCGAGACCCCAGCCATCGGGGGTCTGGACGCTGCCCACCAGCACCCACACCATGGGGGCGAGCTGGAACAGGATCATCAATAGGACAAAGGGCAGCAGCACCAGAGCCGGCAGCCAGTGGCGGCGCACCCGGCGTGGCTTCACCTGTTGATCCGCGAGGATCTCGGTGGTGGCAGGCATCATCAGTGCACCTCGCGCATAAAGGCCGCCTTGAGCAGCGGTGGCGCTGCCGGCTTGTCGTGGGAAACCCCCAGCAGATCCGCCATCAGGGCGCAGAGCTGGGTCTGGGCAATCGCCACCCCATCCGGCCAGCGCTCGATAAAGGCATCGCCAAACAGCCAGAGCGGCACGGTGCGCTCTTCAGGCAGGGTGCCGCCGTGGCTCAGGTCGTTGTTCATGCCGTGATCCGAGGTGATCACCACCTGATATCCCTCCGCCAGCCACTGGGGCAGCAGGTCGGCCAGCAGGCTGTCCATGCGGCGCGCCTGATTGCGGTACTGGCGGGAATCGAGACCGAACTGGTGGCCCGCATCGTCCACCCCCATGGGGTGGATCAGCAGAAAATCGGGGTCGTACTGGCTGCGCAGCCACTCGCCGTCCATCAGCAGGTGGCTGTCGGGGTAGGCGTCATCCCAGTAGAAGCAGCCGTGCTGGATGGGCAGTTGCTCGTCATGGGTGAAGCGATCGCGGGCCGCCAGCCAGGGGCTCTGGTTATAAAGCTCGCTCACCCAGTGGTAGGCCGCCGCTGCGGTGCGTTTGCCCGCGGCCCTGGCCAGATGGAAGATGGCGTCGTGTTGGCTCAGGCGCGTCACCCCGTTGTGGGTAATACCGCTCGCCACCGGCGGCACGCCGGTCAGGATGCACTCGTAGAGAGGGCGGGAGAGGGAGGGCAGGGCGGCACTCAGGGTCGTATAGAGGCCGCGCTCTGCCTCCACCATGCCACAGAGGTAGCCCATGCAATGGGCTACCTCTGCTGCCAGGCCATCCACAAGTACCACTATCACCTTGTGTTGCACTGGCCACTCCTTACTGCATGTTGATCATGACGGTTTCCTGCCACTGGCGCGGCAGGGCCTTGGAGCTCTGCTCCCAGGCGGCGTGATCCTGCACCGGCTTGGCGTTGGCATACTGCTCGGCCGGCAGCAGCTTGGCCTTGACGTCATCCGGCAGGGTCACGTTGCTGCGAATGGGGCGGGCGTAGCCACGGGCCAGGTTGATTTGACCTGCATCGGAGAGGATGTATTCCCGCGCCAGCTTGGCGGCGTTGGGGTTCTTGGCCCACTTGTTGATGATGGTGGTGTAGCCGGCGATGACGGAGCCGTCGCTCGGGATCACCACATCAAACCTCTTGGGGTCGATCTGGTCGCGGTAGTTGAGGGCGTTGAAGTCCCACAGCACCCCCACTTCCACTTCGCCTTTCTCGATGTTGGCGATGGTCGGGTCGTTCAGCGACAGACGGCCCTGCTTGGCCAGCTTGCCGAACAGATCCAGGGCGGGTTTCAGATTCTTCTCGCTGCCGCCGGTGGCATAGGCCGCCGCCAGCACGCCGTTGTTGGCCTGGGAGGCGACGCCCACGTCACCCAGGGTCACCTTGTAGTCGCCACCCAGCAGGGATTGCCAGCTGGTGGGGGCGGCCTTGACCAGATCCTTGTTGATCAGGAAGGCGATGGTGCCGGTATAGGCCAGCATCCAGTGGCCGTCCGCATCCTTGGCCCAGTTCGGAATGTCGGCCCAGGTGGAGGGCTTGTAGGGCTGGGTGACCCCCTGCTTGACCGCGACCGGGCCGAAGGCACCGCCCACGTCGCCGATGTCGGCGGTGGCATTGGCCTTCTCGGCGGCGAACTTGGCGATCTCCTGGGCGGAGCTCATGTCGGTATCCTGATGCTTGATGCCGTAGATGCTGCCGAGCTGCTGCCAGGTATCCTTCCAGTTGGCCCAGCTGTCCGGCATGCCGACGCTCTGGAGCTGGCCTTCACCGCGGGCGGCTTTTTCGATATCCGCGATGTTCTCGGCGGCAAACAGCGGTTGACTGATGGCCACCAGGGCCAGTGCACTTGCGATCACGCTTTTCATCATCCCATCCCTCTGGACTAGGTCAGTTAAGGTTCGAGAGGGATGCTAGAGGGGAAATATGACGGTGGCGGGGCGCTTTGATGGCAGTTTCGTGACAATCGCCCTGTCATGGCGCTGTCATCAGGGGCGGTTACAACTCGGGGTCGACAACCTCTGGTCTACTCCAGTGGTGTGCAAACCCGAATGACCGACAGGGACGTGACAGTGACAGAGCGATTGAGTGAACAGGGGATGGCCGATGGCCGCACACCCTCCAAGTGCGAACAGATTTGCCGGACCCTGCGCCGCTATATCGGCAGCGGACACCTGGCGGCGGGGCAGCAGCTGCCCGCCGAACGGGCCCTGAGCGAGCGCTTCGCCACCACCCGCATCACCATCAAGGAGGCGCTCTCCAGCCTCGAGGCGGACGGCCTCATCTACCGGGCCGAGCGGCGTGGCTGGTTCGTGGCGCCGCCCCGCCTCACCTACGATCCCGCCATCCACACCCACTTTCACCAGTGGATTGGCGAGCAGCAGCGCACCGCCGAGACCCGGGTGCTGGCTCATGGCAACCAGCTTGCCAGCAGCGAGTTGTGCCGCTGGATGGGTCTGGAACCCTTTACACCGCTCTACGAGATCCGCCGCCAGCGGCTGATCGACGGTCGCCCGGTGCTCCACGTCAGCCATCACCTGCTGGCGAGCCGCTTCCCCGGCATCGCCAGCGCTCCTCTGGCCAGCTCCCTCACCGAGCTCTACCGGCAGCGCTATGGCATAGGCCAAGGCTGGGCGAGCCTCGAGATCACCCCGTCGGCGGCCCGGGGAGAGATAGCCCGCGCCCTCAACCTGGCACAGGGGAGCGCCGTGCTGCGGTTGGTGCGGGTCAATCATGACGAGGAGGGGAAGCTGGTGGATTGCGACATCGAGCACTGGCGACCAGACGCCATCCGCATCTGCCTGGATACCCGGGCACTGCAACCGCTCGCCACCGGTGCGCGGCAGGTGCAACTGGCAGAGTAGCGGCGTTCTGGCGCGCTGACATGGCGGATCCCGCAGGATCCACCGGGATCAGTTGTCGATGTTGGGAATCAAATCGTCGAAGCTCTGGTAGCCGCAGTCGGCCAGTTGCAGCGACATGGTGTAGGTCTTGCTGCCCTCCCGCTGGCCGATGGCGGGGCGGTTGAGCTTGAGCTCCTGATGCCAGTACTCCTTCATGCGATCGATCAGCGCCATGGCCTCGCTCTCCCCCAAATGGAGCTGGCACAGGGCCATGTAGTTGTTGGGCCTGTGCATGTTCTCCACCAGATAGTCCCCCAGCACCGACATGGCCTGGCGCGCCTGCTGGCGGGCGAAGCGGCTGTGCTGCTCGAAGCTGATGCGCTCGCTGATGAGGAAGTGGTAGCTGTTGTCGATGCCAAGCTGCAGGATGCCGAGTTTCTCCAGCTTGCGCAGATAGAGGTAGCAGGAGGCATCGGTCAGGCCGTACTCCCGCTTGAGATCGATGAGGGTCTTGTCGCGCCAGAAGATGTTGGCGAGAAAGGCATAGAGCCCCGGCTCCTTGTGAAACGCCTCATCCTGCTCCTGGGTAAAGACGGCCCGGCGGCTCTGGGCATCCTGGGTCCGGTCCAGCAGCTCTTCGAAGGAGAGTCCCACCAGATGGCAGATCTCCAGCAGGGTGTCGAACGGCAGGGAGGGTTTGTTCATCATGCGTTTCACGGTGGCGATGGAAACCCCCATGGCTTCTGCCAGGGTCTGATAGCGGATCCCCTTGTCGGTCAGGGTTTTCTTCAGGGTGTCGAGGATGTGATTGGCCAGTGTCTGGCTGTAGGTCATGCAACTATTCCTTTATCTGCATTTTTAGTCGTGTCAGAAATTGAGTGGTTTGTCTGTATCGGGCTCAAATTTTGACACCTAGAAAAACCAGAGGAGGGTAACCCGGTGATAATGGCGGAAATGGCCTGACCAGTTGTGGTGCAAGGTGGCAGAAAGTGACACTCGGTGGTGCATATCCGACATTCCGCACCTGATTTAGGAATAAATTTGCCGATAGCGCTCACCCAATACCTCCAAAATGA
The DNA here is from genome assembly GCF_027707405.1 of Aeromonas sp. QDB68. Classification (NCBI taxonomy): domain Bacteria; kingdom Pseudomonadati; phylum Pseudomonadota; class Gammaproteobacteria; order Aeromonadales; family Aeromonadaceae; genus Aeromonas; species Aeromonas sp. QDB68. The sequence goes on from NZ_JAPCIQ010000078.1 coordinate 19,418, forward strand.
TCTGCTGGTCT
>NZ_JAPCIQ010000079.1:0-19361 GCF_027707405.1 Aeromonas sp. QDB68
CAGCGGGGCTGACGCCCCGGCGAAATTCCCCTCCCACCTACGTCGGAGGGAGTCCCCTTTCGCATTTAAGATGGATGGCGAAGCCGATCACGTTCATCTGCTCGTAGCCTATCCACCGAAGTTGGCCGTCAGTGTGTTGGTCAATAATTTGAAGTCGATCAGTAGCCGCCAGATCCGCATATTGAATACGCACCTACGAAAGCAAAGTAATAGCGGGCTCCTGTGGTCGCGCTCTTACTTTGCTTGCAGTGCTGGCGGGGCCACTATCGAAACGCTCAAGGCGTATGTGGCCTCGCAGAACACACCAGATTAGCTCCCCTTATATCCCCGCCCGATTGGGCGAGGGTTTACGGGGCAGTTGCTAACGAGATGCTGCGAACATTGATTGCACGGCGCTACCGTGCGGGCGGCATCATCTGCCCAGGCGCAGGTCGAGTCAAGGCAAACAGGCCCCTGGCAACGGGTTGTTACAAATTGGCCGGACGGCGGGCCCTTCATGAAACGAGGCTCCCCCGTGCGTGGCACGGGGGAGCCTGCGGTCAACGGACGAACGTCAGCGGATATAGTCGAATAGGGTCAGCTTGCTTATCTTGCTGAAGGCTAGCTGGGAGGCGCTCATGGCTGCATCCTCCTTGGAGAGGGCCGCGATCACCTCGTACATGTCCGCCTCGGACACCTTGGCCCGCGCCTGCTGGTTCAGGGTGCTGAGTCCATCGTTGGAACTCATCACCTGCTCCAGGCTGTTCATCCTTCCCCCCAGCTCCCCCAGTCCCCGGTCTATCTTGGTTCTGGCGTTGCTCATGTGGGTGGTGGCATCGGAGACCGCCAGCTGGAAATCGCTCTCGGACAGGGTCGGATCACGCATGGCGGAGATGAAATCGGACATGCCATTGAGGATGTTGTCGTTTTTCGGGGTATCCAGCACGAAGTTCTGGGTCGCCGACCCCGCAGGGAGGTCGAGGGTGAGCGCCAGGCCGTTGAAGGGGATCTTGTTGCCCGCCACATAGTCGCCGCTTTGCAGCAGGGTGCCACCGCTGTCACGGATCTCGTAGGTGTCCGGCGGCCCGGCCAGGGTGCTGACCGCATATTGGTTGCTCGGCAGGGAAGAGTCATAGTTGTTGCGATAGAAGCTCTCGAAGTTCCCCTGATCCGCCACCGACACCTGGATGTTGCCACTGGCGGCGCTGGCAGTGCGCCGGGTCGCCACTATCTCGAACAGATCGAAACCGGAGTCGTTGGCCGGGATCTGCACCGTGGGTGAGACCTGGATGTTGCGCTGCCCCGTGTCCCCCTGGAACACATAGTTGCCACTGGCATCCTTGACGAAGGGCTGGGTCTTGCTCTGATTGCCGCCGAAGATGTACTCCCCCTGGGAGTTCTTGCTGTTCATCAGGTCGAACATCTGCTTTTGCAGACCCTCCAGCTCGCTCGCGATGGCGCTGCGCTCCTCGGAGCCCATGGCGGAGTTGTTCGCCTTCTGGATCAGGGTCTGGGCACTGAGCATGGCGCTGTTGAGGGAGGTCAGCACCGTCTCCTCGTGGCCCAGGCTGTTCTCCAGCAGGCTGCCGTTGACGCCGTACTGCTTGAAGAGATCGATCTCCTTGGTCAGCGCCATCTTCTGGCTCATGCCGGCCGGGTCCTCCCCGGAGCGGGAGAATTTATCCCCCGTCATCAACTGGTTGTAGGCGGTGTTCTGGCGCTCGCTCACCTTGCTCATGGAGGCAAGGTTGCGGTCATAGATCATGTTGGTGGTGATGCGCATGACTTACCTCACGGAGGAGAGCAGGGTGTCGAAGATGGTCTTGGCGGTGTTCACTATCTGGGCCGAGGCCGCATAGGACTGCTGGAAGCGGATGAGGTTGGCCGCCTCCTCCTCCAGATTGACGCCGGAGACACTCTCGAAGATGGCGGTACTCTGGGTCAGCTTCGCCTCGTTGGCCTGCAGCAGGGTCTTGGCCTGGCTGGTCTTGTTGCCAATGCCGCTCACCAGACCCGAGTAGGCATCGTTGAAGGTCATCTTGTCGTTGCTGGTGGCGGCGTTGTTGTTCTTGCGCACCAGCTCCTTGTTCTGCAGCTCCGCCAGCGCCAGGCCGTTGGCGTTGTCCGCAAAGCCGTCCTTGTTGTAGCTGAGCGTGAAGCTGTCGCTGGCCTCCACCTTGCCGGTGATGCTGAACTCATAGCCCGGGCTCTGGGTCGGATCGGCGTAGACCTTGGGCCCCCCCAGGGGGCTCTCGAGGGCGGCCATCAGGTTCTGTCCCTTGCTGGAGGCGGGGGCGACACCCAGCAGGTTGTTGTTCTTGTCATAGACCTCGTAGTTGCCGCTGCCGTCGATCTTGATGACCTGGGGGGCACTCGGGTCCAAAGTGTTGGTGCCAAAACCCGAGCCCGTGCCGGTGTTGTAGACACCGCCCAGCGCTATCTCGCCCGAGCCCAGGTTCTGGGATCCCTTGTCCGCCTTCAGGGGGGAAGCCAGCGCGATATCTTCAGGGCGGGTGATCGCCTGCTCCAGGTTGGCAGCCGCATTCCGGGTGGGTTGCAACAAGATCTTGTCACCTGCAGCCGGTGTGCCGGAGAGATCGATTTCGATGCCGTGGCCCGTCACTTCGAAGGTGGCTGGCGGCGTGGTCCCCGTGGCGAGCGAGGTACGCTGCCCGCTGCCGTCGATGGCGAACACCTCGTAACCGGTGGCGCTGTTGAACCGCACCTCGTAGTCGAAGGTGGTGACCTCGCTCCCCTTGCCGGGAACGAAGTTGACGCTGGCCGCCCCGTTGCCCTGGTTGCTGGCGTAGGGCAACCCCTGGCTTCCTTTGAGGGTGAAGAGATCCCCCCCAAGCTCGTTGTCGAGATCCATCCCCAACCGGTTCTGCTGGTTCATGGCATCCCCCAGGGCGACGGCCATCTGCCCCAGCTCCCGCTTGGCGGGCTCCAGATCCCGACGCGCGGTGAAGAGGCCACCGATGGCGCCGCCAATATCCTTGTCGTTGATGCTGGCCTGGTTCTTGCCCAGGGTCAGCTGCAGGGAAGGCTCACGGGAATCCGGGTCCCCCGGCACCACCTTGAACTGGGCCACGCCGCCATCGAGCACCAGGGAGTGCCCTGTGCTCATGTTGACCAGCATGCTGCCGTTGGGCTGGGTCACGGTGCGGATCTCCATCTTCTCGGAGAGCTGGCGAATGGCCTCATCACGCTGATCGAACAGCATCAGGTTCTCTTCAGGGGAGCCCTGGGTGCGGACGATGGACTGGTTCAGATCGTTGATGCTGTTCAGCAGGCTGTTCACCCTGTCCGTCTCGTCCCCTATGGTGGCGTTGATGGTATCGGACTGCTTGTCGAGCTGGGCGGAGAGGGTGTGGAATCTGTCCACCATACCGCTCAGTTCACTCAGGGTCGTCTGGCGCCCTCCGATCTCGGACGGTGACTCGTTGGCGGTGTGGAAAGCCTTGAAGTAGGAGGTGATGGTGGACCCCACACTGTTGCTGGCATCACCGAGCAGGCTGTCGAGCTGGAACAGTTGATCGTAGCGGGTGTTGGCGGCGTTATAAGCGGACGTATCACGGCGAACCTCGGCCTGGGCATAGGCGTTGATGATGCGATCACTCACCATGTCGCCCGTCCCCAATCCGACGGAATTGGTGTAGATCAGGGTGCGTTCACGTACATAGCCCTGGCTATTGACGTTCACTATGTTGTTGCTGGTGGTCTGCAGCAGCCGCTGCTGGGCCAACACACCCGAGGTCCCAATTCCAAGCAGATCGCTTGCCATAGCTTACAGCTCCATCTCTGTGTTCCTGTCTGCAATGTTGCCGGGCGTCGAATAGCCGGCGATGGCATCACTGCGCAACACTTGTTTAAGTTTCCTGGCGTACTGGGGATCGGTGGCATAACCGGCCTGCTGCAACGCCTCGAAGTAACGGTCCGGGCTGTCCACCTTGGCCAGCGCCCCCTTGTAGCGACTCCCAGAGGTCAGGAAATCCACGTAGTCGTTGAAGCTCTCTTCGAACGACTCGTAGGAGCGAAACGCCGCCTTCTGGCGCGAGGCCACCCCTTGCTCGTATTCCAGGGTGCTCACCACCGCCTTGGGGCCTTCCCAACGCGGATCCGCCTTGATGCCGAACAGGTTGTGCGTCACGTTTCCGTCTGCATCCTTGATCACCCGCTTTCCCCAGCCACTCTCAAGGGCGGCCTGGGCCACCAACACCGCCGGGCTCAACCCCAGCTTGTCCGCCGCCTTCTTGGCCAGCGGCATCAGCCTGTCGACGAACTCTTCCGGGCTGTCAAACACCTTGGCGCTGCCATCCAGGGCCGAAGGCCTCTGGCTGCTGCCCATGGGCGGCACGGTGCGGTGGGGGCGTCTTGGCATGGTCAGCGTACGCTCGGCCCCATTCAGCTCACCCTTCATTTCGTTATCAGCAAAATCTTTGCCAACTTTGGAGGCAGCAATCAGATCGTTGGAGGCACTGGGGGGTTGATAGGGCTTGTAGACCCGCTCGGTACGCTGGGGCAGCTTGAGTACCCGGCCATCCTGATGGGTGAAGGTCTGCTCGGGAGAGAGCTGCCTGGCCACCATCTCGGCAATGCCCAGCCCCCCCTTGCTCGACATGTCGGCAACCCGCTGCTCGTCCAGCATCCCTTCATAGAACTGGGTGTAGCTGCTGTTCATCGGGTTGCCCTCGGTGAGCACCGAGTTGGCCTGGCGCATCCCCTTGAACAGGGTCTGGGTGAAGATGGATTCGAACTGGCGGGCGGCCGCCATCAGGGCCCCTTGCTTCCCCTCCTTGCTCAGGCTCATCTGGCGCAGTTTGTCCAGGTTCTGGACATCCTGCACCATGCCAATATTGATACCGCTCTGGGTGTCGAACTCTGCCATAACCTACCTCTTTGCCGCCCGTGGCAACCGCTTGCCGCTCACGAAATTACAGAATGACCAGTTGGCCCTGGATCGCGCCCGCCTGCTGCAGCGCCTCCAGGATCGCCATCAGATCCCCGGGGGCGACCCCCACCTGGTTCACCGCCCGCACCAGGTCGTCCAGGGTCGCGCCGGTATCAAGCTTGAACATCCGACCGGGATCCTGCTGCACGTTGATGGTGGAGTTGTTGGTGACCGCCGTCTGCCCGCCAGCGAGCGGATTGGGTTGGGAGACCTGCTGGTTCTCGGCGATGGTGACCGTCAGCCCACCGTGGCTGATGGCCGCCGGGCGCAGCTTGACCTCGCTGCCGATGACGATGGTCCCGGTGCGCGAATTCACGATGATCTTGGCGGACTCGCTCGCCGGGTCCACTTCCAGGTTCTCGATGGTGGAGAGGTAGGAGACCCGCTGGGCCGGATCCCGCGGCGCGAATACCTTGATGGAGGTGGCGTCCATCGCCTGGGCGGTGTTCGGACCCACCAGATCGTTGACCACGTCCGCCAGACGGCGGGCGGTGGTGAAGTCCGGCCGGTTCAGGTTGAAGGTGATGGTGTCGCCCTGGCTGAAGGAGTTGGGAACCTCCCGCTCCACGGTCGCCCCGTTGGCGATACGCCCCACTGTGGGCGTGTTCACCACCACCTTGGAGCCGTCCGCCCCTTCGGCCCCGAGGCCACCGACCACCAGGCTGCCCTGGGCCACCGCATAGACGCGGCCATCCAGTCCTTTCAGGAAGGTCTGGAGCAGGGTGCCGCCACGCAGGCTCTTCGCCTCGCCGATGGCGGAGACGGTGACGTCTATGGTCTGACCCGGCTTGGAGAAGGGGGGCAGATCCGCGTGGATGGCCACCGGCGCCACGTCCTTGATCTTGGGCTTGATGTTGTCAGGCACCTTGATGCCGAAGTTGTTGAGCATGGTCCTGAAGGTCTGCTCGGTGAAGGCGTTGTTCTTCTCCCCCGTGCCGGGCAGGCCCACCACCAGACCGTAACCGATAAGCTGGTTGCTGCGCACTCCTTCCACCGAGGCGAGGTCCTTGATGCGGGATGCGTGCGCCAGCCCGAAGGGCAGCAGGCAGCACAGCAGGGCAAGCAGACGGAATCGGTTCATGACATCTCCTAACAAAACCTTCCTGTTCCAGGGCCCGTGAACACCCCGGACTCTTGAGTCTTAAATGGGCCACCAGGGGCCGTTGAAGAAGCTGGTAAGCCAGCCCTGTTCCTGGGTGTTCGCCAGATCCCCGGTACCGCCGTAATAGATACGCGCATTGGCCACCCGCTGGGAGGAGACGCTGTTTTCCGAGCTCACGTCCTCCGGGCGCACCAGACCGGTGATACGGATGTATTCGTTGCCATTGTTGAGCATGATCCACTTCTCGCCGCGCACCAGCAGGTTGCCGTTTGGCAGTACCTTGACCACGCTGACCGAAATGTTGCCCTGCAGGCTGTTGCTCTGATCCGCCTTGGCCTGCCCCTTGAAGGCACTGTTCTGGCCGATGGAGGCCGACAGATCGTAGGGCCCCGCCGTGACCGGCACGCCACCCAGGGTGACGGGGTCGAGCGCCAGCTTGTTGTCCTTGCCGCTCTGGGTGTTGGCCTTTTTCGACGCCGAGGTCGACTCCGCCAACTGGATGGTGATGATGTCACCCACCCGGTGCGCCTTGATGTCCGAGTAGATGCCGTTGACCTGCTCGGGCTGGAAGATGGCGCCGGTCGGGCGCACCGACACCGGCTCCGACTCCCCGTAGACGGGGGCGAAATCCGGGTCATCCGGTTTGGCGGTATTGGGGGTACTGGTGCAACCCGCCAGGGTCAGCAGTCCCAGCATCCATATGGCTTTCATCATGGCACTCCTTTCATCAGGTCCGCTGGGTCAGGAAGGACATCATGGAGTCGACGGCGGAGATGACCTTGGAGTTCATCTCGTAGACCCGCTGAGCTTGGATGAGATTCACCAGCTCCTCGGTCACGTTGACGTTGGAGGTCTCCAGCATCCCCTGCTTGATCACCCCCAGCCCGTCCGCGCCGGCAGTCCCCTGAATGGGGGCGCCGCTGGACTGGGTCTCGAGGAAGAGGTTCTCCCCCATGGGCTGCAGGCCGGTGGGGTTGACGAAGTCCGTGGTGTTGATCTGGCCCACCACCTGGGACTGGCCATCCCCCTTGAGCTGGACGGAGACCTGGCCATCCTCCCCCACGGTGACGCTCTGGGCGTTCTCGGGGATCTGGATCTCCGGTTGCAACGGGTAACCGTTGCCCGGGGTGACGATGGTCCCCTCGTCGTTCAGGGTGAACTGGCCGTTGCGGGTATAGGCGGCGCTGCCATCGGGCAGCTGGATTTCGAAGTAGCCGCGACCGCTGATCATCAGATCAAGGGAGTTGTCCGTGGTCTGGACGTTGCCCTGACTGTGGTTTTTCTGGGTGGCGACCACCTTGGCCCCCGCCCCCAGCATCAGGCCGGAAGGGAGCTCGGTGTCCGCCGAGGAGCGACCGCCAGGCTGGTTGATGTTCTGATAAAGCAGATCCTCGAAGATGGCCCGCGCCTTCTTGTAGCCCACTGTGCTGGCGTTCGCCAGGTTGTTCGAGGTGACCGAGATGTTGGTCTGCTGGGCATCGAGGCCGGTCTTGCTGATCCAGAGTGCAGGATTCATGGGGTGCTCCTTGATTAGCTGATACGCAGCAGCTGGGTTTGTGCCTCGTCGTTCTCCTCGGCGGTCTTCATGATCTTGACCTGAGTTTCAAACTGACGTTGCAAGCGAATAAGGTTGGTCATCTCGTCGACCACGTTGACGTTGCTCCCCTCAAGGGAGCCGGCGATCAGGCCCACATCCGCAGACGCGGCCTCATTCTGGCCATCCTTGCGGCGAAACAGGCCGTCCTGACCTTTCTCCACCGCATCTGCCGCCGGGTTGACCAGCTTGATACGCTGGAAATCTTCCGGCAGGTTGGCGGCTGCCCCCTCGGGACGGCCGCTGATGGTACCGTCACGATTGATCTCGATCTTCTCCATGGGCAGGGGCAGCACGATGGGCTGACCGGCATCATCCACCACATTCAGACCGGTGGAAGTCTGCAGATTGCCGGTGGCATTGAGCTGCAGGTTGCCCATGCGGGTATAGGCTTCCGCACCGTTGGGATCCTGCACTGCAATCCAGCCCGGCCCATCGACGGCAACGTCAAGATCCCGACCTGTGGTCATCAGCATGCCGTGCTGCAGGTTCTGACCCGGCCGCTCGGTCATGGCGAACACCCGCGTGGGCAGCCCTTCGCCAAACGCCTGCATGCTGCGCGCCTGCTCGAAGTCAGACTTGAAGCCAATGGTGTTGGCGTTGGCAAGGTTGTTGCCACGAACAGCCAGGCTGTTCATGTTCTCCTTGGCCCCGGACATGGCGATGTAAAGCAGGTGATCCATGGGATCCTCCGTCAAACAGATGACTCTCACAGCTCAACTGCAAGTTGAGTGCCAAGAGAGATGACGAAGACGGAATGAAAGGAGGAGATGAGGCGGGAAGGAAATGACAAGGGGCGCCGAAGCGCCCCTGCCAACTACCCGTCGTCTTAGCGGATCTGCAGTATGTTCTGCTGCAGGGAGCTGTTCACTTCCAGGGAACGGGAGTTCGCCTGGAAGTTGCGCTGGGCAGTAATGAGGTCGACCAGCTCGGTGGTGAGATCCACGTTGGACTGCTCCAGCGCCGACGACTTGATGGAGCCAAACGTGCCGGAGTTCGGGGTGCCGGGCAAGGCATCGCCAGAGAGCAAGGACTGGCGCCAGGAGGTGTCGCCGACCTGGGTGAGACCCTGGGCATTGGCAAACTTCGCCATGGCCACCATGGCCACCTTGACGGTGGTGGCGTTGCTGTAAGTGGCGGAGACAATGCCATCCGCCCCGATCTCCACCTTGGTCAGGCGACCGACGGTTGAGCCGTCCTGGGTCAGCTTGCTCACTTCAAAGGGGGAGGCGTACTGGGTCACGGTACCAAGCTTGAACTCAATCTCCTGGGTGCCATCGGCGCCATTGGTGATGATACCAGCCCCTGTCGTCCCCAAGGGTTCCGTCTTGATGACCGCCGGGGTGGTGGGTGTGACCATTTTGCCGGAGGCATCGAAGGTCACCCGGGCGCTCAGGGGAGCCTGGCTCAGGCCGGTCGCCATGGTGGTAGCCGCACCGCCTACGATGTCGATGGGCTTGTCCCCTTCATAGAGGTACATGCGCCAGGCAGTTGGCACCGCCGCTTGGGTAGGATCGGCCGGATCCGCTTCCTTGGTGAAGTACTGGGTGATGGTGTGTGGTTCGCCCAGGGAGTCATAGACCACCACGGAGGTGGAGGAGGAGTAGGTGGTCGAGTCCGTGGGATCGAATTTGGACGCATTGACATCCATCAGCGTTTTCGTGCTGGAAGGCAGGTTGAAGCCAGCCTCGACCGTCGTGGTCTGCACCGGCTCACCGGCCTTGTCCGGGATCTGGATGGGCTTGGTGGCATTGATGCTCACCGCCTTGGGGGTGCCATCAGAGTTGATCTCGTACCCCTGCAGATAACCGCCGGAGTTGCTCACCATATAGCTGTTTTCATTGAGCTTGAAGGCGCCCGCACGGGTGTAGGTGCGATCCAGGTTGGTCAGGCCGTCCGAGGTCACGAAGAAGCCGTTGCCCTGGATGGCAAGATCAAGCGCGTTGTTGGTGAATTGCAGCGCGCCCTGGTGGAACTGCTGAGCCACAGCGCCAGTCGCCACACCGTTGCCGACCTGGGTCTTGGCGTTGACGAAGATGGAGTTGGCGTAGACGTCGGCAAACTCGGCACGGGACTCCTTGAAGCCGGTGGTATTGACGTTGGCAATGTTGTTCGCGGTGACGTTCAGGTCTTTTTGAGCCGCATTGATGCCGCTGAGGGCATTGTTGAATGACATGTCTTTCTCCTTAGATCACTGCGTTAGAGGACGAAGCCGACTGGGTGGTGGTCTTGCCGGTCGTCGCGCCAATTTCCAATACATCGGTCAGGTAGATGCCGCCCAGTCCCTTGAGTTTGAGGGTGCTGGGGTTGGTGCTCGTTCCCAGGGTGACGCTCTCCACCTTGGCGTAAGTCAGGGCGGGGACACTCTCCGACGTGCCGTCGACGGTGGCATGCGCCTCTATCGAATACTTGCCGCTCTTGGCCTCGTTGCCGGACTTGTCCTTGCCATCCCATTCGAAGGCCACGTTCCCCTTGTGGCTCCCTTCAATGGCGAACTCCCTGATGACCTGGCCGCTCTCGTCCTTCACCGTCACCTTAATGTTGCTGCCGCCATCGCCGGTGGCGATGACCCCCGTGAGGGTGCCCCCCTTCTCCACGTAACCCGTGTTGGACGGGATCAGCACGTTCTGCCCCACCAGCGCGGAGGCCTGCAGCGCCTGGCTGGAGGTCATCAGGCTGTTGAGGCTCTCCATCTGGGTGGAGAGGCTGCTGATCCCCTGAGACGTCGACATCGAGGTCATCTGGGAAAGCATCTGGGCGTTGTCCACCGGTTTGAACGGATCCTGATAGGAGAGCTGCATGGTCAGCAGTTTCAGGAAGGACTCCTGATCCAGCTCCTTTTTCTGGGTACTGGTGTTGACCGTACTGGTCTGGGCCGACGTCGTCCGGTTGACGCCCAGCAGGCTGTCATAGGTATCTGCCACTTATGCTCCCCCCTCTAGGGCGTGCCCACTGGGCCGATTGTTGCCGCCTGGCAGGCGATCACGGGTCACTCTCATCCGGGTTCACCTCTGTCAGGACTTGCCCAGACCCAGGGTCTGCTGCAACATTTTCTTGGCCGCATCGGCCACCTGGACGTTGGTCTGGTAGCTGCGCGACGCCGCTATCATGTCCGCCATCTCTTCCACCATGTTGACGTTGGGCTTGAAGATGAAGCCATCCTTGTCCGCCATGGGGTGATTCGGGTTGTACTCCTTGAGCAGGGGCGCATCACTCTCGACGATGCCCTTCACATCCACCCCGACCGAGGCCTGCTTGTCGGACATGGCCTGATCCAACTGGGCGGCAAAGACTGGCCGCCTGGCGTGGTAAGTTTTTTCCACGCTGGAGCTGACGCTGTCAGCGTTGGCCATGTTGCTCGCCACCGTGTTGAGGCGAACGGACTGCGCGCTCATGGCTGAGCCTGCAATGTCAAAGACCTTGAACAAACTCATCCTTGCTCTCCTTTCAGTGCCTTGAGCAGGCCGCTTATCTTGCTGTTCATGAATTCAAGAGAGGCCTGGTATTCAAGGCTGTTGCGCAGGAACTCGCTGCGCTCCTGCTGTACGTCCACCGTGTTGCCGTCACCGGTATCCGGTTGCAGGGGATTGCGGTACTGGGTCGTGCCCGGGGAATCCATCTGCAAGGCGAAGTGCTTCTCGCTGGTAGTGCTGAGCCCGAACCCTTGCTGGCCCTGGGCATCCTGCAACGCTTGTGAGAAGTTGATGTCACGGGCCTTGAAACCCGGCGTATCCGCATTGGCGATGTTGCTGGACAACACCTCGGCACGCTTGGCGCGCACGCTCAGCGTGTACTGATGAACACCAAATGCCTTGTCGAATGAAATTGCCATAGCACACCTCCTGCTTCATGGATATTTAGCAAGAGGTGTGCCAAGAGGGTATTGAGCGGGGTTATTTGACCTTGTAGACGATGCCGGGGTTGCAGCGGATCATCTCGAACTTATCGGTGAGGCCAGCCAGAGACTCGGAGGCCCCCAGCATCAGGTAGCCGCCAGGATTGAGGCTGCTGGCGAACTGGTTGAGGATCTTGGATTTCACTTCGGGCGCAAAGTAGATGAGCACGTTGCGACAGAAGATGATGTCAAACTTGCCGAGCAGGCTGTAGCTCTCCAGCAGGTTGAGAGGGCGGAAGCTGGTCAATTTTCTGACACGTTCCACCACCCGCATCTTGTTGTCGCCATAGGGTTCGAAAAAGAGTCGCTTGCGCTCGGGGGAAAGCCCGCGAGCCAGTGCAAGGCTATCGTAGATCCCTTCCTTACACTGGTTCAGCATGGTGCTGGATATATCGGTCCCTACTATTTGCACCCCGCCCGGCATGCTACCCGGCCGTTTAACTTGCTGCTCCAGCGCCGTCATGGCGATGGAGTAGGGCTCCTGTCCGGACGAAGAGGCGGCAGACCATATCTTGATGGTACGACCGCTCTTACCAAGCTCCGGGAAAATCTTGTCACTCAATAACTGGAACGGATAGGTATCGCGAAACCACAGGGTCTCGTTGGTGGTCATGGCATCGATCACTGCCATCTTGAGTTCCCGCTCGCGCACGCTCATCGCCCGGGTGACCAGATCAGACAGACTCTCGATACCAAACTGAGTCATCAAGGGCGACAGGCGGCTTTTAACCAGATACTGTTTGTTGTCACCCAGTACTATGCCGCTCTGTTGTGCCAGAAAATTGCTGAATTGCCTGTATAAGTCGTCCGAAAGTGTCTTCATGCAGTTGTTCTTCTTGATTAGAGAGCGCCTTGTACGGCCTTGGCCAATTCATCCGGCTGGAATTTGGCAATGAAATTGTTCGCTCCGACTTTCTGCACCATGGCCTGATTGAACACCCCACTGAGGGAAGTGTGCAGGATAACATGCAAATCCTTGAGGTTGGGATTGTTGCGGATCTCGGCGGTGAAGGTATAACCATCCATCTCCGGCATTTCAATATCTGAAATAACCAATGCAATCTGATCATGTATGGGGCCATTTTTGGACATCTCCAACAACATGTTGAGCGCTTCCCGTCCATCCTTGGCCAGCACGCACTGCACCCCGATAGCCTCCAGTGCACGTTGTACCTGCTTGCGCGCAACCGAAGAGTCGTCCGCAACCAGCACGGGACGCCCGTGAGGATTGCGCTCCACGCTTGCTTCCACCAACTCGGTGGACACCTCAGTGGAGACCGGCGAAATCTCGTTGAGAATGCGCTCCACGTCCAAGATCTCCACCAGCTCGCCATCTACCTCGGTCACTGCCGTCATGTAGTTGATGCGACCAGCCCCTTTGGGTGGCGGCAGAATGGACTCCCAGTTCATGTTGATGATGCGCTCGACCGAGTGGACCAGGAACCCCTGAATGGAGCGGTTGTACTCGGAGATGATGATGAAGCACTTGGAGAGATCCTGGATGGGGCGCTTGCCCATCGCCATGCTGAGATCGATCACCGAGATGGTCTGGCCACGGATATGTGCCACGCCGCGAATGCAGGAGTTGAGCTTGGGCATGACGGTCAGAGGGGGACACTGCAGCACCTCGCGTACCTTGAATACGTTGATGCCAAATCTTTGACGTCCATTGAGACGAAACAGCAGCAGCTCCAGCCTATTTTGTCCCACTAATTGGGTTCGCTGGTTAACCGAGTCCAGAACACTCGCCATAAACACTCCCTAAAAATGCTTGGCACTGATCGTGCATATCATTATGCATGCACATTGGCTTGCATCAGACCATCGTTGTTTCAACAACAGAATAATTCTGGAGCAAGCATAGTTAACTACGGTGGTATACGTGAATAACTTATCGACCGGTAAGCAAAAATGATTAGTAGACTTTTCCTTATCTTACTGCCGTTTTGCAGTCTGTCTCACGCCATGGCGTCCGAGGTCACCGACTATCTGCAAGAACAGGCACAGGCGTTCGTGCTCGACCAGCTCGATATTCCCCTCGATGCACAGGCCGACGTCAAGGCCGGCACCATTGACGAGCGCCTCCCCCTCACGCGCTGCGAAGATGCCCTCACCATTTCCCTCCCCGCCCGGATGGAGATCCGTCGTAACACCACCGTCTACCTCAAGTGCGAGGGAGATAAATCCTGGGATCTCTATCTACCGGTCCGGGTCAGCATCCAGAAACCCTATGTCACCGTCGCCGTCCCGGTTGCCAAGGGAGACATTCTGAGTGAACCCATGCTGACCCTGGCATACCAGGACCAGACCCTGATCCGTGGCGACTACCTTACCGACCCGACCGCCCTCATCGGGGTACGCAGCAAGCGTGAGCTCAAACCGGGCCAGCCAATCAGGCTGACCCAGGTATGCGTGGTCTGCAAGGGGGACCAGGTCACCCTGAGTGCTGAAAACAGCAGCATGCAGATCAAAACCATGGCCCGCGCCTTGCAAGATGGCAGCTTCGGAGACATGATCCGGCTTGTCAACACGCGCTCGGGCAGAACGGTGCAAGGCCAGGTCAGTGCAGTGGGCTCCGTGGTCGTGACATTCTGACACAGGAATGCACTGCGCAATTTTTTTCTAAAGTTCTGACCGCCGTCACCGATACACAGGTAAGCGAACAGCAAAGCAGACGAAGGTAAACCTTATGGCTATCAACAATATCAACAACTTGGCTAACAACCGCCTGCAAAACAGCGGCAACAGCCAAGGTGTAGCCACCAAGTCGGCGACCTCCAGCGAGAGCAGCCGTGCGACGACCGTCAAGAGCGACTCTGTCTCCTTGACCAGTGAGGCGCAGCAATTGCAACAGATGCAGAAGACCCTCAACACCGCCTCCACCGGTAACGAGAGCCGCGTCGAGAGCCTGAAGAAGGCCGTGGCCAGTGGGGAGTACAAGGTCAACAGCGAAGCCGTGGCCAGAAAGATGTTCAGCTTCGAAGCCGATCTGGATAAACGGTTGGGATGATGGACCTCCCTTCGCTGCTGCGCGCTCAGGACGACAACCTCTCCCAGATGCAAGGCTTGCTGGCAGAGGAGTTCGACCTTCTCAAGGCTCACCGGGCCCTTGCGTTGCCGGCACTCGCCGATCGCAAGCAACAACTGCTGGTGGCCATCGAGATGCTGGACAAGACTCTGGCAGAGCTACCCGACCTGCAGCAACAGCTGGGCGCCTTCCCGACCCAATTGCAGTCCCTTCAAGCCAAGCTGGAAGCCTGTCAGGAGCAGAACAACCTCAACGGACGTCTGCTCGAACTCAGCATTGTCTCCAATCGCCGTCTCGCCAGCTTCCTCAGCAAGCTCAGAGACAGCAGCTCCCTGACCTATGACGCCAAAGGCAATACCCGCTCAGGCACCCGCTCTTTCGGGATCAAGGCCTGATCTCCTCTCCCTCTTCTGGTTTCCTCTCCTTGTCAGCCCCTCATCAGAGCACCAGCTGCATCAGGGTTTCTCCATCCTTGCAGGCATGGATGCTCATGCAGCCCTCGTCATAGCACCCATAACTGGCCACCCACTCGCCCCTTGGAAAACAGATAGACCCCGGGTTCATCAGGATCATTTCTCCCTCCTGGCGCAGCACAGGCACATGGGTATGACCGCTGATGAACAGGCTCCCTGCTGGCAGGGGCACGTTGCCGGACTCATAGAGATGACCGTGGCTGACAAACCAACGCCGCCCATCCACCAGTAGCTGGTTGTAGGGCGCCGTGATGGGGAAGTGGAGCAGCATCTGGTCCACCTCCGAATCGCAATTACCACGCACCGCCATGATGCGGGGGGCCAGCTGGTTGAGCCTTGCAGCCACGGCAGCAGGATCATACCCCGCCGGCACCGGATTGCGCGGCCCGTGATTGAGCAGATCCCCGAGCAGCAGATAGTGATCAGGCTGCCAGGGAGCGAGTTGCGCCAGCACCTGCTCGAGGGCAGTCAGACTGCCGTGCAGATCCGAGATAATAGCAATCTTCATTCCACACTCCTCATGGCTGGCTGAAATAGAGATCCTTGGTGGCGATGGCGCCCTTGAGGTTGCGGCTCGGCAAGCCGCGCAGTGCCGGGTCCACCAGTCTCATCTGGTTGTAGTGATAGACGGGGATGACGGGCACCTCCTCCATCAGCAGTTGCTCGGCCTGATGATAGATCCCGGACCGAACGTTGGCATCCAGGGTCTCGGAGGCCTGCTGCAGCAGACCATCGAAGACGGGGTTGCAGTAGCCGCTCTCGTTCTGGGGATCCTGGCAGCGGAAACTGCCAAGCATGGACGACGGCTCGACATAATCACCAAACAAAAATGAACGAGCCAGCATGAAATCACCACTGTTCTTGGCCACCTGATAAGCATTCCACTCCATGTTGTTGAGGGAGACTTCTACCCCCAGCGGTTTCCACATGGCCGCCACCGCCAGAGCCAGCTTCTTGTGGTTCTCCGACGTGTTGTAGGTCAGTGTCAACCTGAGAGGATGGGCGCTGTTGTAGCCTGCCTGGGCCAACAGCGCGGCTGCGCGGGCCAACCGAGTTGACTGGTCTTCCCGGGAGAGGGGGATATCCAGTTCGTCATAACCTGGCATGGCGGGCAGCAATGACCAGGCAGGACGTTCTCCCTGGCCGCTCACCTTCTCGGTCAGCAGGTAGCGATCAATGGCCATGGAGAGCGCTTGGCGCACCCGCACATCCTGCAATTCAGGGAGATTGAGATTGAAGGTATAAAGATAGGTGCCAAGCAGCGGCAAACCCCAGATCCGCTCCGGTGCCTCCTGCATGGTCTTCTGGTAGTACTCCAGCGCCACCTTGTTGGTGAGCTGGATCTCCCCCGCTTCGTAACGCAGCCGCTCCCCATGCTGGGAAGCGAGCGGCAGGTAGGTCACCCGCTGGATCCGGGTATGGGCGTCATCCCAGTACTGGGGGTTGCGCTCGGCTTCGATGCGCTCGTTCACCACCCAGCTCGCCAGCTTGTAAGGGCCATTGCTCACCATCTTGCCTGGCTGGGTCCACTGCTTGCCAAACTGGGTGATGACCCGTTCGTTGACCGGCACGAAGGGACGCTGGCTGACCAGTTGCAGGAAATAGGGAACGGGACGCTCCAGGGTCACTTTCAGGATCTGGTCGCTTTCTGCCTCCACCCCCAGGGCATCGAGATCGAGCGCACCGGCATAAATGGACTGGGCATTGTTGATGCCGGTCGCCAGCAACAGGCCAGCGGAGGGGGAAGCCTGCGCCGGATTCAGCAGCCGCCGCCAGGCGTAGACGAAATCCCGGGCTGTGAGGGGCTCGCCGTTGGACCATTTGAGCTGGGGACGCAGAAAGAAACGCCACACCAGTCCATCCTCGCTGGTCTCCCAGCGCTGGGCCTGGGCGGGCACTATCATGCCCTGTCCATCCTCGCTCACCAGCCCCTCGAACAGGTCCACCAGCACCACCTCCCCTGGGAAGCCGGAGCGGATCAGGGCCGGATCGAGGGACTCGGGTTCGGCGCCATTGCCTTTGACCAGGGTTTGTCTATCTGAAATGTAAGTCTGCTCAACCACGCTACTAGCCAGTGACGGCGGCACCGCCATCAACCCAAGCAGTAAGGGAGATAGCCAGCGACGGGCTGGCCTGACGGCGAAACGGTAAAACATACATTAACCTCGTTCAATTCTTTTGACTGCAATAGGGAGAAGGCCGGCGGCGCGCCTGGAAACGAATGCATGATGCCGCGCTTGTTATCCCCGAAGACGGCCCGTATTGTATCGGGCCTGCCCGATAGAGGGAGTCTTCCGGGCAATTTTTTTCATGGTTTTATGACGACATAGCGGCCGCGGGTGCGTGCGACAGCAAGAAGGCACGCTCCCCTGCCCCGTAAGCAATCGGCCCGGGGTGATATGTCGCCTGTAGGTCCGGTTGTCGTCTACCGTTTCAGGGGTCTTTATGGGTTACGAATGGTTGGCGCTGGCTGCCGCCAGTTTATGGGCGATCGCCGCCCTCATCTCCGTCAAACCGGCTCGCCATCTGGGGGCCTTTGCCTACAGCCGCTGGCGGATGTTCCTGGTCAGCCTGATGCTGGCCAGCGCAAGTCTGGTGACGGGAGGCTGGCAGACCCTCACCGAGAGCGCCCTTCCCCTGCTGGCCCTCTCCGGCCTCATCGGCATCTTCGTCGGCGATACTGCCCTCTTTGCCTGCATGAACCGACTCGGCCCCAGGCGCAGCGGTCTGCTCTTCTCCTGCCACGCCCTCTTCTCCGCCCTGCTTGGGCTCTGGCTCTTTGGCGAGCGGCTCGATGGTTGGCGCCTGCCAGGCGCCTTGCTGGTCCTGGCCGGGGTCATGCTCGCCATCCTGTTTGGTCGTCGTGGCGACAACCAGCAGAACGAATGGGAGCAGGTGCGCGGCCGCCTCGTGGTCGGCATAGCCCTTGGCCTTACCGCAGCCCTCTGCCAGAGCCTCGGAGCGATCATCGCCAAGCCGGTGATGATGAGCGGCACCGTGGACGCAGTGAGCGCTTCTGGCGTGCGCATGGGCAGCGCCCTCTTGGCACACTGCGTCTTGCGGGCTCTGCGCCTGCCGCTCGCCATGCCGCACAACCCCATCAACCGGCAGGTGCTCGGCATGATAGGTATCAACGGATTTCTGGCGATGACGCTGGGAATGACCCTGATCCTGGTGGCCCTGCGTCAGGGAGATGTGGGCATGGTGGCCATCTTGTCTTCCACCACACCGGTCATTCTGCTGCCCTTGCTGTGGTGGCACTCGGGGATGCGTCCCTCGCTCCCCGCCTGGGCCGGAGCCCTGCTGGCCACCCTGGGCACGGCCCTGGTGCTGGGAATGGGGAACTGAGCCCCGTCTCTCCTGCAAGAAGGAAGGACCAACACGCCCATCGGTGGCTCTGAGCCGCCGATGCTCCCTCGTACCGGACAGGGAGAGAGGCGATCGCGCCCCTAGAACAGAGCCACTTCCTCTTCGGTCAGCTCCCGGTATTCCCCCGGTGCCAGCTCATCGTCCAGAGCCAGATCGCCGATGCGTTCCCGATGCAGTCCGACCACCTTGTTGCCGATGGCGGCGAACATCCGCTTCACCTGGTGATACTTGCCCTCGTGGATGGTCAGGCGTGCTTCCCGATCGTCCAGGATTTCCAGCTCCGCAGGGCGGGTCTTGTCGTTCTCGTTGCGCAGGTAGATACCGTCGGCAAAGAGCGAGATGGCCTCTTCACTCACGGGATCAGCCAGCCAGACGTGGTAGGTCTTCGCACACTCGTGCCGGGGCGACGTGATGCGATGGGACCACTGGCCGTCATCGGTGATCAGCACCAGCCCGGTGGTATCGAGATCGAGGCGCCCCACCACGTGCAGTTTGCCCATGGCCGGCTCGTCGAGCAGGTGGAACACGGTGGCGTGATCCGGGTCCTCGTTGGAGCAGACATATCCTTCCGGCTTGTGCAGCATGAAGTAGCGATTCTGCAGGTTCAGGGTCAAGGTCACACCGTCAAACTCGATCTGGTGTTGCTCATTGATGTGAAAGGCGGGCTGCTTGACCAGCACGCCGTCTACCAGCACTTCCCCCTGACGGATCAGCTTGCCCGCCTGGGAACGGGTCAAATCGGAGCAATCGCAAAGAAATTTGTCGAGCCGCATGCAAAAACCTCTGAATCCATCATGATTGGGGGCGACATTATATCGGTCAGACCCGACAACACCAGTACTAAGCGACAGGGACTCAAGTTGACATCCTCCCCCACCTTAGCGCTTCGCGTAACAGGAGGGGGATTCCCATTACTGGGTGATAGCTGCTCGCGCAGTACCGGGTTCCTGCTTCATCGGGCGGCCTGATT
>NZ_JAPCIQ010000080.1:0-19238 GCF_027707405.1 Aeromonas sp. QDB68
TCCGATGGATTGGCCTGTTTCAAAGCGGTCAAGGAGGCCAATTGTGAGCACCTGGGTGTTGTCACCGGGGGCAACCTTGATTTGCTGGATCATCCGGCATTCAACTGGGTAAACACGATGATAGGGAATGTGAAGAACTCGCTGCGGGGCAGTTGTCATAAGCTCGGAGCGAAGCATTTACCAAGGCATCTTGCTGAATACTGCTTCCGGTTTAATCATCGTTTTGACCTCAAGAGTATGTTTGTTGAATTGGGGCATGCAGTCGTGGCAAGCCCGCCGATGCCATATCGGCTCTTGAAGCTGGCTGAGGGTCATGGGTAATCAGGTTTGCATTTGAAGGGACCGCCGCCCCGACTACGTCCAGATGGGCGAGAGCCTGGCACGCATAAGTGTCATGAACAAGCGGGTAGGACTCGGTAATATCTGTTCACCAACAGACGAACGGAGCAATACTGATGCTCCAGGAACATATGTGATCAACAAGGCCCTAAATTGGCTCCTTGAAGCTCAAACCTGTTTAACCAGCTTGGTGTCGACCAATGATCTCAAGTGGCCGTGCAACTGCTTGGGAATGTGCCCACCCGAAATGAGTAGCCCTACCTCCATATTTTTTTCCATGGCATGTCCGGTGAGATTTGCACTAGTAATGAAGCACTCCCTATCGTCGGCTACAACCACTTTAGCGTGAACGCTCCCTCCGGAAAATAGGTCGCTCTTTTCATGCCAAGCATAGAGCCTGGCGGAAGGGACCAGTGCCATCATCTTGGCTATCGCATCGAATGTGATGCTACCACCTTGATCCTGGGATAATTCAAGCAGCATCGAGATGGCAACTCCACGCTCATTTGCCTCGTTCAGTGCCGTCACAATAGTCGACACGTCATAGGCAACAAAACTGGTGATAAATAGCGTTCGTTTTGCCGAGTTGATGACCTGTAGCAGTGCCTGCTCGGTGCGACGTGCCGAGACGAATGGGGTCGTTGGACCGGTCCACACTAGCTCAGTAGATTGCTCGGCTGTAGCTTTTGTGTAGACGTGGGCAGCAGTAAGGAGCATTGATGCCAGTTCGTCTGGGCTGACGGAGGTCTTTTGCCAAGCAAGCACAAGTTTCTCGACCACGATCGTCGCCGTTGGGGTGCCGACCGCACTGCATAGTGCGGTCATGCCTCTGTTGGTATCGGTTCGCCGAGTGCGCTCAGCAATGGTTCTTACCTTCTCAGGAGAGACTCGTGAGACCACGGCAGTAATCGCATCAAGTAGCTCATCCATGTCAAAGGTCTTTGAAAAATGCCGCGTCGGTACGTTCGAGTGTCGGTACGAGTAGCGATCGATCCAGATAGCGATTGCCTCGCTCACAAGAGGTTTCAGCGACCAAGCTGCACGCATGGCAGGCCGCACCGTGCAACGACCGATCTTTTTCAGGATCGTGTTCGGAGCATAGTGGGTCAGAGGAGCAGACTTTCGAGCGACTCAGGGCTTGTTCCAGTAAGCGACCAAGACTCTCCGGTTTCCCCAAATCGACGAGGCCACCTAACGTTCCGTCAGAATCTGCTGCTGCGGTATAGATGAGGATACCTGCTTGTGGACTATCGCCCGTTGTGTCGGCATAAATCCGCTCGCGGATGCTTGCAGCGTTGTAGCCGCATTCCAGCGCCAGTTCACGAATCAACAGATGCGAAAGTGTGTGGAGCATGGCATAGCGGATACCGGGGTAACCCACGTGCGGATCGAGATGACGTGAGTTGCGCCATCCGGTGTGTCCACCACGAAGCATCTGGTCTACCTGCTGGACGGCAACCAGTGACTCCCAAGCAACTAGGGCCTCTTCGTTGAACTGGAGGAAGATACCTTCGCCATGAACTTGATTGGCAGGTACCCAATCTGGTCGGCGCCGTGACAAACTGGCCATTTGTGGACGTTCACTGGGATCGTCGGACTCTTCAGGAGCTTCAACTCGAGTGAATCCTAGCAACGCATTAACCTCTCGCAGTCGCTCCAGTAATAGAACACGGTGGAGGTACGGCGCAAATCGTGCAGGAGTCCCGGCATTCTTACTCATGAAGTGTGGATAGTCCGTCGGCGGGCTGGCTTCTGTCAGGACATCCCACTCAGGGCTTTTGATGTCGGCCTCGCTGATAAATTCTTCACCCCCACCGGTTCGATGTGCATCAATAGCCGACCAGACTGCTTCTGGGGCATACTTCTCTATTCCCTGGGCCTCTCCCCTTTTCTTGAGTGTTTTGAGTATCCCCCTCAATTCGGAAAGATCCTCCACTTCGACGAAATCATCCCAGTAGTCGATGATGATCTGATGCAACGGCGAGACATTCGAAAGCGGGATCGCGAGTGCTGAGAGCGTGATTGGGAACCAACTGTTCGTTGAACCTAGCAGCACTGCCCGTGGTTCTTCATTGCATTCGTTGTCGAAGTGATCCAGATGGGGATGACGCCCCCTGCATGCTGGAAGATTTTCTTTTCCAGCCTTGCCAAACGCATGTGCCATGCTTCTCGATGCTTCGCAGGTATCGCATTTCACCCACAGGTTCTCGGTTTGCAATGATGCTCCACTCTCAAAGAATCGCAGTGTTCCTTTGCACGAGTCGTGGCCACCATGGACGAAGTAGTGCCAAGGAAAGTCATCAAGGTGACCATCGCGGCAAGCTAGTAGGAAACGTGCCGGGACGGCATCAGCATCCTTGGCGGGTTGATCTCCTTTCGAGCCTCGGCAGCCTTTGTGAACGAAGCGCGTTCGTTCAGGTCTGAATCGATTTTCCTTGATCTCGAAGAGCCCGGCATCAAAAGGTGAAAGTAGTCCGCACTTAACGCAACGTAACCATCGTGGGAAAGGGCGAACGGGTACCCCGATATTTGCCTCGGCAGACCAAACATCGGTAACCTCGCTTTTCTGGAACGGCGGCATTCGCAAGTTTTCGACTTGCTCTCCTAATACCTTCCGAACGGCAGCAAGCAGTCGAGCCTCTTGGATTGGCTGACAACGGTTCTTCTCCCAACGGTCAATTCCTAACGTCACGACAGAAAGGTTGGGAAGGTCGATCAGTGCTCCTGGCCCATAGGTCCAGAGCAATTGGCTGGGACGCACTTCACCGACTGGCGTTATACCGTTGATGATCATATTCAATTTTCCTCCTTCTCTTGAGGACGAACTCTCCATTCGCGATCGTCTGTGATGTGGCTAGTGTTCATGATCAGACGCACACCTGGTTCGACCTCTCGCATCGACATCGGAACCGTCCAGTTATCCCAGGCTTGAACTCCTGGGGACTTGATCAATGCCACTGTCTTGTCTTTTTCGGAGCCACTCTTCTCATACGCCAATATCCGTCCGCCCTTACTGGCTTCTTTTGCCCATTCGTCGGCTCGCTCTTTCAGTTCATTTTCAGCCAACAGCTTACGTTCGTTATCTTCTGCAACATTGCCTGCACGCATCGCCAATACCTTGATGGCATCGGTGATCTCGGCCTGGTCGGACATATTCAATTGGCCAGCCCCCTCATTAGAGCTGAAATCATCGTTCTCTAAACGAATGAGACTCAACAAAGAGCCAGTCAAGCCTCGGTCCATCGCACGCGGTGAAAACGGTGTGACAGATTGCGCTTCGACATGCTTGTAGAAGGTGGCATGGTAGTGTTCGAACGTCTCGTAATGCGACAGGTCACGTGGACGGGCCCACGTAAGCACAGTGCAGACCAAGCCGGGGAAGGAACGCCCGACACGACTGGTGGCCTGAATATATTCGGCGGTCCCTTTGGGTTGTCCATTCACAGCCATTAAGCCGAGTCGGTTCACATCAACCCCCACGGAGAGCATGTTAGTCGCCAGCACTACGTCGATGGCTCTAGTGTCACCCTCCTGCCACTTGGTCACGAATTTGCCTGTAGTGGCGTCTAATTCCGACTTGAACTTGATTTCCAGGTTATCGAGATATTTGGGGATGTCTTGGCTAGAAACTCGTGATGTCAACTCCCGAATGTTATTGACGCTCCGTTGTGCCAATGCAGGTCGTTCTACCATGCTCATCTGTACGCGGTAGGAACGTGTCTGTACGTCGTCCTCTGCCAGTCGCTTCATCCCACCCAACTCACGTAGGGAGTTGAAGTAACCGACCATGGTCATATAAGGGTCAGCTGGTTCACCGAAGTGATCGAACAGCTCTTGTGCAGCTGTCAGGAAGGCGGTGTATACACGGATCAGCATTGCGGGACGTGAACTGCCGGGCGAGCACACGCCAAGGTAACGTCGTCCCGGCTTCTCTTCGATTGGACGTTGTACCGAGAAGAAGTTGTCCTCCACGTCTAGTCCATGGGGTGGGAACACCGAAACTTGGCGCATGAAGACGTTGTTCACTTGTTCCTTGGCTTTGCGCACCGTCGCCGTCGAAGCAATGACTTTCGGCTTGACCGTTTTGCCATTGAGCGTCCAGCCGCACAACTCATCGACAGCTGTCTCATACAGGCCCACCATGGTACCGAGCGGCCCACTGATCAGGTGAAACTCATCCTGGATGATTAGATCAGGTGGGCGAATGGGGCTGATTTTTTTTACTCTTGCGACAGGTAACCCTTTCGCTGCACGGTGGCCGGTGTTGCACTCGCAGCCTGGCCAAAGCAGTCCATGGCGCTCACATTCTTGCCCCACGCGACCAAACAGCGTACGCACCTGACCACGCCAAGCCATCATGGCAAACTTATCCACGGTGGCGATCATCATCGTGGGGGGCCTGTGATATATCTCTTCATCCACAACCAAAACCGGAATCCCTGGATGTGGCTGTTTGCTGGATTTACCTTTGGAAAAATCGCATCGGCCTTTCTTGTCGCCGCAATAGACAAAAGTACGGCCAGAGCCTTTGTCAACCTCAATGTCGCGTCCGGGAGCCACCTCAGACCCGCACCATGGACAACTGGTGAGCTGCGCGGGTGATGCCGCTCCGGCATTGTTTTTACCGGGATTACGCATATCCTCAATGGCGCGATGGCTGTTCTCAGTCGTGCCTGGTGTCACCTTATTACCGACCCAGAGGCCGATAGTGAAGGGTTCTGTCCCGAGGGATTCATCGCCTTTATCTAAGGCCTCGCGCCGCAACACCTCCATCGCACAGATCAATACTGTTGCACGCTGAAACTGCTGTAACGTCAGCAGGCGCAGGGTGTAGCGCATGATCACGGCCAAACCGCGCGAACTGTCGTACCCACCCAGATTACCCTGCATGCGCCGTATGGCCATGGTGAAGGCAGCAACGCCCAGATAGGCTTCGGTCTTGCCGCCGCCAGTGGGGAACCACAGCAAGTCAGCGTAAGCACTGACTGGTTGTACTCGGTCTGGATGGCTTGGGTCTGCCAACGACGGAATGGATAGCAGCAGGAATGCCAGCTGAAAAGGACGCCAACTGCGATTTTTCACCGCATCGAATTTGTCGACTGTGGCATCCTCTCCTCGACGATTTGCGAGTGCATATAGGCTGCGCACACGTTGCGTAGCCATCGCCCGGTTGGCGAAACGAAAGGCAGCCAGCGCGTTGTCATCATGCTTGAGAGTGTCGATACCTTGCTGCAGGCGGGTATGGATTTCCCGACAACGCTCCATGGCGGCTTGGGCTTGAGCATCGAAGCCCTTGACCTGGGTGCCCACACTGGCGCGCTGTTCACCGATCCAGGCGGCATAGTCCTTGGTCAGCATATTCAAGGCATCAACGAGCGGGTCTATCTCCAACGTCGCCAGTCGCTGCATGTCGAGTAGGCCGCTACTGACCATTTCGCGCATCGCCGGGCGATCGGACGGATCGAGCCCCGGCGTCTCCGTCACTTGGACTTCGTACTGCGGCATCACTGTGGTACGTACCTCGGTGGCCAACGTCACGTCCTCTTCGGTCTTGGCATGGACGGCAACCCCATGACCGACGGCAAACTCCACCCGGTTACGGTAGATCATCTCTAGCGCTTCGAGCTCAGGGTCCATACCGTCTGCGTCCAGCACTGGCCTGCGCCGGAAGATGGCGCGATTTGCTGCATCCTTTTCAGAACGAACGATCAGCTCGGGCTGGAATACCCACGCCGTATCGCGGTTGGCGTCCGGCTCTTCCTGTGCATTCACCAGGAACAGTGTGACCAACCGATCGCCATTGGCATTCTTGGCGCGAATTGACCCTTGCACCCTAACTTCCGGAGCGGCACTGTCAGGAGCCTGAGGCGGGATCCCCCCTTCTGTCAGCGACAGTAAAATCTTTCCTCCGCACGGGATGCGTTGCCACACCTTGGCCTTGGTTCGCTCTTCGGCCCCCGTCTCCTTGTTTTTCCGGGTCCGGTAAATTTCGTGCTCATCGCTGCGCTCGTAACGACCCCAACGCGCTTCGATCTCGATCCGATCGACATCACCATCCACGCAGAAGGTCATACCGAGGCTGCTGGGTACCAATGATTGGTTACTGGCTGCATCGATCTCTTCCTGCTCATCGGACTCTCCACTACCAGATACAGTAGGAGAATCCACTTTTGCTGGTCGCGCCTTGACGATCAGGTCCGGTGCGTCGTCCTCTGTATTCTCAGCATCGACCGGAAACTCCTGCCCACGTTCAGCCGCCTCGCGCGGAGCAAGCTTACCGACCAGGTAGCGGTCGCGTACCCCCATATCGACGATGAGTTCTTTAGGACCACCAGCCGGACCAAGCAAGTCGTCCATCACGGCCAGTTGCAGCAATTCGCGAATGTAGGCTTGATCTTCAATTCTTGGTATTTCAGCGATGCTCTTGTGCAGTGCACTGGGGAGCATGGCAATGAAATCTGCCCATTGAATACGTCCCGAACTTCCTTTTGCAGGTAATCTGAGTGAGGTCATACCAATCGAAACCGATGGCTCAACCTGCAACATGCGGTCGAAAAAGAGCGTGGTGGTTTCCAAATCGGAACGAATTCGCAGAATCCTGCCAACCCGCGTTATATGGCCTGTGGTATCCAGGATCAGCACCCAATCGTCATCGGCGATGGCTTGATTGAGCGAACGCCCGCCTTTTAGTTGCAGCGTGTAGGGAGCAAGTGTGGGATCTTTGACTCGGTCTCGGTCGATGGCGAACCATACATTTGGTGATTTTTGTGGCTTGGTTTCAGTCATCCATATCCCCTTTGTCGATTTCTCTACTTGCCAGACGTTCAAGCATGCTGGCAATCACCATCGCAGCATTGGCACAGTTCGCAATCAGCGTTTGTCCCTGATGTAGTGCTAGGCTTGAACCGTCAATGCCCACCAACTTCATCGCTTCCGCTAACTCGCACCCCGGCAAATGTGCGTCGGCAAGGCGTAGCTGGTAAGTCCCAACCAGTGGCGCAAGCGCACGGCGTGCATCCTCTGATGTGCACACCGTAGCCAGAACCTTCTCAAGAGATTTGAGTGAGCCCCACCTCTCCCCCTTTGGCGGTGCAGCGATCTCTTGTAACGCCGTAATGTCAATGCTGTCAGCCGTCAACCGTGCTATGTCCTTCGCCAGTGCGAATAGCCCTTTTTCGTTGGTCGATCGAAACCGATGGATGTGACTCAACACTTCATTGCGGTATGGATGCTCACGAAACAGTGATTTGCCTCGTCTTGCCAAAATGACCTCATCCATACGAGCCAGTGCTTGAACAAGAGCGGTTTCGGGCGAGGTGGTATCTGCTGGTCGTGCCCGCATCTGCGAAGCAAGCAGTTCCTCTGAAACACCGCCTTCAGGTGTGACGTTGAAGCCTGCCCAGACTCTCTGCTGCCAATCTGGTAATAGGCCGATGTCCTTGGCATATACACTGACAAGGCCAATTGAGTTAACGCCAAAGTGCACGCCGTAGCCGGGGGAACAGGTAACTGAGCCGGTGTCCCTGGTGTACCAACCCAAATGCCCGCCACGATACTCAAGGAGCGCGCTTATTACTTCTGCCCGGAACCACAGCCAACGGCTTTCTTTCGTAAGGGTATCCTTTGACTCGCGCGTGCCTACTGTATCGGTAATGAAAAATGCTGAGCCAGGTACATCATCTCCACGAATCAGAGCGCTGTATTTACCGGGATTGATCCACTCGTCTCGCCAGTATTCGCCTTCCACGACGAACAGCTTCCGCTCTTCACGCTTGAACGTCCACGATCGTCCTTCGGTTACATCGTCCGTAGGGAAGCCGAACACCGGCACATCTTCGCTAGGATCAACGTCTGTACGAGACACATGAAACACCGCCGTTTCCGCACCAAATGGCATGCCGCCTTCGTGGATCTCATAGGTACGCCCTGCCCAGCGCGCCCCCTCAGTACCTTCATGCTCCGGGTTCTCTACCCAAGTGATATGCGCGATGTCCTCGACAACCTCCTCGCGATTCCAGTAAGCGGTCACGAGTAATCCCATGCCTCGTGCACAAAGGTAGTCAAGCAGGAATTCCGCCTTTGCCTCCATCAGGAATGGTCGACCATCTGGGTGCCGATGGAGGCGGGCCACTTCCGTGTATCCCTCATTCGGGCATATCCAACGATCACCATCCCTCATGAGTTCGAGGGCAATCACGAAGTCCTGATGCAGGTGCCAAACATTTTGTTCAACACCGCTCAAGCGTTGCTCAAGCACCAGTGAGAAGCCAATCTGCTCGCTTCGGCTGTATTCATACACGTCAGCTGGAATGTAGCGCCCATTGTCGACATAAGACCGGTGCTCGTGGCTGATCCCGACATCAGACCAACCGAGTTGGTCTGCTTTGTCCTTCAGATCGACAGGAATGGCCAGCGAGCCAACGCCAAAGAACTCCTCCTTGAACCCGAGATAGCCACGCTTTCCCTCTTCGCAGATTGGCTGAATTGCCCTCAGTGGTATCCAGGCTGCTGCTGCAAATTTTCGACGGCGGATTTCTGCCATCTCGAACCAGGCTTGGGTCATCATTGCGCAGCCCCCCCGGCATCTACCGCTCGATATCGCGCACCGCGACGTTCGCCTTTGCGTTCGACCTTGCTACCTGTAATCAAGCCGGAAATGGCAGTGTTCCACTGACCGTCCGTTATGTTGGTAGCTGCCAGAACGTCAGCCTTTGCATGCCAGTGTGGGTTTGCACATAGGAAATCGAGGATGACCGTGGTAGCCGGCGTGCCATGAGAGGTCGAAGCAGGCTTCGCCTCAAAGTCGAAAGACGGCTGCGCGGACGTGGTGCGGGTAGCACGGCGAGGTGTTCGCACTTTCCCATTGCCATGCAGCCCATGAGCCACTTCTTCCTCGTACCGCAGATGATTTAGTTCGGCGAGACTTTTCACAACCTCCAGTCGCGCAGATTCAGAGATTACGAAGCGCACACCTTGTTTTGTTTCATGGAAACCATGACCAAGTTCCACATTTGGGAAGCCATAACATTTGGCAACTTCGCGGTCCAGTTCTACAGCCAGTTTCCGTAACGTCTCCACATCGTCTGAAAAGCACTCAGGATCGTGCATTCGGTTGTATGTTTTTGTCATCCCTTCGCTATTGGCCAACATCATTGACCGGCGTTGAGTTTCATATTTCACCGCTACCGATCTCAATTCATCGGATAGCTCCGGGAAGGGGAATGTTTCCAACAAATCGGACGGCGCATAGCGCAGACGTGTCTCATGAGTAGAACACCAAGCTCTTGCCCAACATTCATGGAATGCAGACTGCAAAACACCCAATACTGCCTTATCCTCAGATGCAATGACCACGTGCGGCCCCGCAAAACTCTGCCGTGCTGAAACAAGACCAAAGGCAACGTATTTGCTTGTAAATGAATGAAAAAACACTTCTGCAAGTGGCGAAATCGCCTCGTACAAAGACGGCGATCTTTCTGCAAATTGCCACCACTTTTCCCTGCGAGTTTTCCGATTATTTTTATCTCGCTCTGGCTTAACTTTTTCTTCAACAATGGCCAGTAAATCGGGATATGCCTGTGCATCTTCTAGAGACCGATCGCCGAAGTCAATGACCCAGCGCGATGGTCGCATATCTGGATTTGAGAGCACATCATCCCCGCTGATGTAGGGTTTCAATATTTCTTTATTCTCGATCGCGTGCTCAATCAGTTGCTTTGCTTCTCCTGGGGTGAGCAAAAACCCAGCTCCTAGCGGAATAGATCCGATGAAGGACAATTTTTCATTCGACTTGAGCTTATATGGTTGAGGAATTTGTTGAGCAGCTGACGTCAGGAAAGCTGTGATTCCGATAACGCCAAGGCCATCAAGCGTACAAGCACCCTTCCATTTGCCCTTCCACATCCAGACTTCAGAGACCTCAAGTGCAGCGGCACCAGGCCATGGACAACTCGATATTGCACGGGGGATGCAGATATCCTTACCGATCAGCTGCTCTAGACAAACTTCGCGTGTATCTCCTTGGGCTATGGTGTTCGTGGCAAGTAAACCTGCCATCCCGTGGCGTCTTAGGAGACAGCTGACTCGGAGAAAGAAATAAGCACAAAAGTCTGCCGAACCCCTCTGACCGTTCGCGATGTACTTGACCAAATAATTTCGGTACGCAGTTCCAAATGCAGCAGTTATCTTTTGACCGCCCAGAAATGGCGGATTAGAAACTACCGCGTCAAAGCCATCTCGTGCCCCGACGAAGACCTCTGGAAACTCCAAAGGCCAATGGAAAGACCGTCGCGCAGGTTTGTTGGTCGGCAAATCAACCGAGAGCCCGGTTACCGATCTATGTTTTAATAATGCGAGCGAGTCGCAGTCGCCATCAATGGCACGCCCAGATTGAATGGTCAGGGATGTCAAAGCATTCTCAAACACTGTGCCATTCCCACCCGCAGCGAACGCTTCACCGATGAGCGCATCCCCAATGCGCTCGGGCACTTCCAGAGCCTGACGCGCTTCCGTATCCAATCGAAACATCGCTTCGACATCATGAATGTCGCGAATTGGCATGGCACGCAGCTGCTGCCGCAACGTGATCGCTTCTTGTACCGCACGCTCAATGTTCTGCCCAAACAAGCGTTGCTGACCTTTCCCGTTCGGCGTCATGGATAGCTCGGTGAGCTGATCCAGCCGGTGAATGCCCAACAAGCTGTCACCACAGCGCAGGCTGTGATCGAGGAAACCAAACGGGCGGCCTTTGGCCAGCGTCACCAGCCAGATAGAGAGTTTGGCTAGTTCGACCGCCAGCGGATTCAGATCGACGCCGTACAGGCAACGTTCGGCAATCAGGCGGCGGGCGATGATTATGCGTGCATCCATGTCACGTGGCAAAGGCTCCTGGGTCTCCAGTAAGTCCAAAACGTCACCGTCCACGCTCACCACATTTCCGTTGGCCTCTGCCAGAGACCAGGCTTCGACCAGGCGATCGGCCAGCCAACGGCAGGCCTGTACCAAAAAGGCACCCGAACCCATGGCTGGGTCACAGATCTTGAGATCCAGTAATTCAGCAGGGGATTTGAGTTGCCACTGTTCACGTGGGATACCGTCTGATGGGCCAATATAGACCACCGGAGTCAGCGTCTCAGTGACGATGGCTTCGGTGAGAGACTTCGGTGTGTAGTGAGTACCAGTTTCGCGCCGGTTGGAACCGCTGGTGACGATGAATGCTCCGGCCGGGTAGACCAGTGGATAGCCCCAAGGATCGGTGCGTAACAGATGAGCATAGGGTTTGATTCGGTCACGCAGTCGGAGGTCGCCTTGGCAGGTGGTCAAAAGGCGATCGGCCAGGGTGTCATCGACAGGTTTGAATAGGCTGTTACGGACCCGGCTAACAGAGCAGCCAGAGCGTTCTTGTAGCAGCTTGACTAACCGCTCAGCGCTATCACTGGATGCAGCATCCAGCTCAGCCAGTTTGACCCAAGGGGACTGAGATTTCTTGGTGGCGTCCAATTCCAGCGTAACTTCATCAGTCCGTTTGACTGTACGCTCCAGCAAGCCCTCATAGACATAACCGATCTGTTCGACGTCCAGTGCGCGATAAGAGAGTGCGCGCCCCTGGAATTGCTGAATGGCCTCCAGCAACAATAGAACGGTGCGATTGTCGATCGGCAGCGGCCTGGCCGTATCTATCCGCCAATTGGAACCTTTGGCTCGTCCCTCGAGGAAAGGAAAATGGTCCGGATCGAACAGAGAGCTGCCCAGCGCGGGTAGACGTAGATTCTCGTGCTCGACACCGCAGTAGACCGCACGGAAGATCGCCAACAGGCGTGACCAGGCATCCCAACGCCGTTCGAGGATCTCTTCGGACTCCTTGCGCAGTTGCATGCGCAGAGTGGAAAGCGCGTAGTTGGCCTCATAGCGTTCGTCACCCAAGAGCAACAGTCCGCGCTCCTCAGCCGAGAGCAGGAACACCAGACGCATCATTACGGTCAACGCGGCCTCATACAACTCGGACTCTTTGACGTCGTGCAGCAGTTCGCGATTGCGATCCTGGTCAGCCTTGTCGAGGGACTGGATCAATACTTCGACGGCGCGGCGAACCTGTTCACCCAATGCATCTGTCACTTCGTCCTGATACTTCAGTGAGACGTCGAACAGTGCAGGCAGTTGTTCGGACTCATCGACGAAGAAGCGGCGGATGCCGAGTAGATGCACGAAGGCCTGCAGTGTGATCGGTTCCTGGCCCCAGAGGCGTGCATACCAACTGGCAAATGAGGTGACTGCGCCCACTGGAGCATCGACCAGCATCCAGCGCTCACCATTGGTTATCAAACCGAGGCGACAACCAAGGGTGCGGCACAACTGAACCATGCGATCGGCTGGGGTAGCGACCCAACCATCAAGCTTTTGCATAGCATCGAGATCGATATCTTGTGCATAGGTGTGGATGAGCATCATCGGCTTGTTGGCACGTTGCTCATCGACCACCGCCTGATCGGGCGAAAGTGCTACACCGTGGTCAGGGAGCACCGCTTTCAGGTTGATGGTGCACCAGTCGGCACGCTTCAGCACGTCGCCCTTGCCGTCCTCGTCGAGTTCAAGGCCGCGTGACAACACTTCGTCGATCCATGCGCTGTGTAGTTCATCAAGCTGAGGATCGTCCTGTTCCAGCGCGTCGCGCCACTCCTCGTAGGCTTGGCGTAGGCGCTTGCGCTTGGTGCCATCGAGTTCTTCCAGCCCTTGTGGGAAGGCTTCTTTTAGCACTGGAACGGCGAGGAAGGGGCCAGAGATGTCGATCAGCGAGAGCCAATCATCGTGTAGGCTGGTCATACTTCCCCCTCCTGAACGGCAGATTCGGGTACGATAAAGATCACTGCAACCGGGAAAGTACGGTCGTCGAGTTTGGCATAGCGGCTTTCGATGGCTTGGGCTTCCTGTGAACGTTCAACAGGTATACGAGCAAGACGAGCCTCCAAGGCTGCATTATCTCGCTTGAGTTGGGTTCGCTCATCTTCCGAGAACAATGAGAACTGCATTGGCTGTTGATCTTTCGCCAATTCGGCCTGAATGGTTTTTTCAAGTTCTTCCAGCACAGTACCAATGTCGGTTAATTCTTTCTGTTTGCGGGTTTGGAGGGTGTTGGCCAGATATTTGAGCCGCTCCTTTGACCGAGCATCCACAGATTGTTGAATGGCACTTTGAGCACGGTCAAAACGTACTCGGAAAGTGTCGAACAGGGAATCTGAAGCAGTCACTGGTTTGGCTTGCTCCAGCCATTGCTCAACCCTTTTGACGCCTTCCTCACGGCGGAACGACTTATCACCGAGATAGCCACCCGCCACTGTCAGTTCTTCATGGAGACGGTGGTGATTACCCCCTGTGATGACGAGCCGTGAGATGACGACCACGGCAGGGCCGTCGATCGATGCATCTGGCATCGAACGCACAGTGACACGGTGCAATTTCTTTACGTCGTCGCGAGCCCATACCTCGGCCCGTAAAAGACGCAGGCACATTTGTACCAGACGGTGGTTCAGATGAACGAGTACGACATCGTCACGTCCCTTCGCCACTGTGTGATTGAATGTGATGGGGCGGATCTGCTGCGTGTGGGGGTGGCGTAACCCCTCTAGACAGCGTGCCCAAGACCCCGATAACGCTGGCATCCTGAATACAGAAGCACTTGGCGCATCCGGTAGCGAAAATGGTTCTAAATGTGGGCGGCCAGCCAGCTTGAGGCCGGTGTTGACAGCCATGAGGATATGCTCAGGCGTGAGATGGAAATCCTGTTGGGTGGACAGGAGTTTGTCATGTAACTTTGCGACTCGTTCATTGAGTGCTCGCTCGGCGCTAACGAAGCGTCTGGTCTTGGCAATCCTGTTTTCGGCAACACGGGTATCAAGGTCTCTGATCGAACCTTCAATCAATCCCGACATCTGTGGCGCGATGACCGGATTGACGCTGCCCATGTCCGCCCGCATCGATTCGAGTTTGCGCAGCGCCCGGAGGATGTCATCACCATGGCCACCGATGCTGACCTTGCCGTTTTCTCCGCTATCTACGGGATGCCAGATCAAGACTTCTTTCTGACGCTGCCCGTGTCGGTCGATACGACCATTGCGTTGCTCCATCACGTTGGGGTTGTAGGGGATCTCAAGATGGATTAGGCAGTTACAGTGATTCTGCAAGTCGATGCCTTCGGAGGCGGCATCGGTAGCCAGCAGGATGCGCACAGCAGATTCCTTGGGAGAGGTCTGGAAGGCTGCTTTGATTTTCTCACGTTCGTCTTGCGCGATGCCGCCATGTAGGATGGCGAGGCGCTCACCACCATACCCATAGCTTGCCAAGATCTCCTGCATCCACTGATGGGTAGTTCGGTATTCGGTGAACAGGATCACCCGGCGTTCGTTCCACTGACCATTTGTCTTCAGGTTGGCATCAATCCAATCGAGCACGGCCTTGGCTTTGGCGTCTACCTGGTTCTTGGCCGTCTGCGCCCAATGGCGTAGTTCGTCCAACATCTGCTGCTGGTCTGCCGTGAGCGGCTGAGCGCGACGCGAGGCTTCTTCGACTGCCTCGGATTGGGCGTTCTCTACCTCCTGGTCGTTGGCGTAGTCCTCATCAGCTCGGAGAATGGCTTTGCGTAGGATGCGGTCGGCCATTGCGTTCTTGTCACTGCGTTGGCTTCCATTAGTCAGACTGACGATGTGTTTTTCGAGCGTGGATGCAAAGGCCGCCGGCGAGGAAAAGAGGCGCTTTTTGAGTAGCTGATTGACGAAAGTCGTCCCGAACGCGTTGCCGATTTTCTCAGCAGACAGCTCCCGACTTTGGCAGTATTCATCCAGTTTCGCGTGGATAGCGCGCTCTCTGGCCGTGTATGCGGCTGGCAAGGTTTTGAGCTTGCGCTGGGCATAGAGTGGTTGACCTTCGGCATCGACCAGATCGCTCTTGAGTCGGCGAATCATCACCTGACTCAGCTGCTTCTGATCTGGAAGGATGTTCCTGGCGAAACGCTGGTCGTCCAGCAGCTCGAGCAGTGAGGTGAAGGATTCGGTATAGCCGTTATGCGGTGTCGCGGTCAGGAACAATCGGTGCTGGAAGTGAGGGCTGATCGAACGGATGAAGCGGGTACGCTGGCTTTCCAACGCATAGTTTGCCCCAGCCGCAGGAGCGATATTGTGTGCCTCGTCAATGACTAACATGTCGAACTTGCGTGGGTAGCTGGCATGCAGAGGCAGGACATCACGCATGGTGCGCAGACCTTCACCACTCTTTACCCAGTCCATTGATGTAATCAAGCGAGGATGCGATGTCCATGGATTGGCATGGATACCGCGATCTCGGCGTAATTGCTTGATGTAGCTGGTGTCGACGATTTGGAATTCGAGGCCGAATTTCTCCAGCATCTCCACACGCCACTTCTCCTGCAGCGACGCGGGGCAGATGATCAGAACCGTGCGCGCGCGATGCCTGAGTAACATCTCCTGGATGATCAACCCCGCCTCGATGGTCTTGCCCAGACCAACGTCATCGGCGATGAGCAGGTTGACGCGTGCCATGTCGATGGCGCGCACCAAAGGATCGAGTTGGAAGTCTTCAATGCTGACACCACTTCGGAAAGGGGCTTGTAAGAAGCCCCGGTCAGCGTTGGTTGCGGCCCCCCAACGCACGGCATCAAGGAAGGCGTCGAGAGTATAGGAATCATCTTGGCCGGTGATCGTGGGCAGACCAGCGCGTTCTATGATTTGTGCACCCGGCTCTATCTCCCAGATGACCTCTAGCTCCTCTCCCAACCCATCTTCGTCGATGGAGGAGAGTGTCACTGCATTCTGCGGGGTGGACGTCGATGCCAATTTGGATGACATGACTTCGGCAACGACCCACTGGCGTCGTCTAACTTCGACTAACTGCCCCGGTTCTGGGCAGGAGCGATAAGTCTGATCATACTGCGTACTTGTGGTTCCCATGAGATCTATCATCTTCTTGTTCAATTTTTTGTATGAGTTGAGTGACGATGCTCTGTGCTCCGATCTGCCCAGGGTTATTGTCTGGAAGACAACTTCAGCAGCCTATTCTGGGAACAGCCATTCCCAACATTGCAGCACCGTTCATTTAATGCTTTCAAGTCGCACATTCGGGGCATCCCTGCCAGAAGCAACCATCAGTGATGGATGGCAATCATTAACCGTGGATAAGCAATCTCTTCGACCCAACGAGGTTTCTTCAGCTCTTTGAAAGCGACTCGGCAGCGCTGACCTTTCTGGTGCAACACCCTGCACCACGCGATCTCAGTACCAGCACATTTTTGCCACACATCCCTCATTTTGAGGACCACCGCAGGTTATGAGAACTGAATGAGTAGCATCACTCTATTTTGTCAGCAGACCATCAAGGTATCGTGGCAGCCAAGTGCTCACTGATACTTCGTGCAATTGCGCGGCCGAGGTCAACTGGCACAGCGTTACCGATGAGGCGCCCAAGCACCTTGAAGCTCACCTCACCATCCTTGGGAATGAATACATAATCACGCGGAAAACTCTGAATGATGGCAGCCTCTCTCAGAGAGATGGCACGATCCTGTTCTGGGTGCCCAAAGCGACCATTTCCAAAGCCATAACACTGAGTAGTCATGGTTGGTGCGGGTTTGTCCCATTCCATACGGCCATAGACACCGGGATAAGTGCGACCACTCTCAGCACGGTGACAATTTGCAACCAAATGCTCGGGCCAGTCACGCCATGTACCTCCGGGCTTAGAGACCTTGATACGTTGCAGATTCTTACTCGATAACATCGACGCGGTGTGCAATTTATCTCTGGAGGAAGACTCGCCAGCGTGCAGCTCACGCAAGCGTCCAATTGCCTGTCTAACCGTCTTTGGTTTTGTGATTGTCGGTGCAATCATCTTGATTGCACCATGCCTTGAAGCCAGCAGGACCATACGCTTGCGAGTCTGCGGGACACCATATTGGGAACTATCGACAACATCGAACCAAACGTTGTAACCGAGCCGTTTGAGAGTATCGACGAAATCATGGAACACTTCGTGTTTCGCAACAGAGGGAACATTCTCCATCGTGATAACGTCAGGATTGGTACCTTCTGCTAGGCGAGCGAACTCATACAAGAGTCCCCACTTTCCATCTTTACCATCCAGTTCATAGCGCTGAGCATAGGTAGAAAACGGTTGGCAAGGTGCACAACCAGCAAGGATCTTCAGGTCAGCATTCCCGAAAAGTGAGTTCAGCTCGACGGCCGTGACCTTGCTGATGTCTCGCTCTACAAATTTGGCGTTGTTATTAGCTTCATAAGGGAAGCGACAAGCCGGGTCCATATCGATGCCAGCAACGACCGGCATACCTTCGAGAACGAAGCCATGCGTCAGCCCGCCTGCTCCACAAAACAAGTCAACGCAAGCAATTGTCTTCATATCAAATATCCTCGTTTCATTCCGACCGTCGGATGAGGCGATCGAAACCGGCCAGTGGCAAGTCAATCATTCACTGCCTCGAACTTCATTTTCTGCTGCGCCACCTGAGCGCACCCACTCATCGACCTCTTCCGATTTGAACTTCCAAAACCGACCGATGCGATGTGCAGGCATGTTTCGTTTACTGATCCAGGCGTAAACTGTGTCCTTGCTGACACCTAGGTACTCAGCGATTTCTTCGACCGACAACCAGCGATCTGCCATGACATGGATTTCCATCAACAAGACCAATTAAATTAGATTCCCAATGATCTCATAGATTTCATCCATGATAAATCTGATTAGCTTGGGTTTAGTCTTGTTGGCGGTGTTTTGGTCAGGTTACACCTGTTGCAGCTTCAGCTTTGAGGTAGCTACAGCACTACAGTGTGCTACTACCGCAGATCTGGCGCGACGGTTACCGCTATCAGAAGGGCGGGGTCATGCTGAGTGAGTTCACCCCCAAGGGGCAGCAACAGGCCGATCTGTTTGCCCCGTCCTCTGCTCAATCGGATGCGTTGATGGCAGTAATGGACCAGATCAAAGCCAGAGGGTTGGGGCGCGTAGGCTTTGTCAGTCAAGGCACGGGGTCACCCGAGTGGATGATGCGACAAGAGCACTTGAGCCCCTGTTACACCACCCGCTGGGAGGACCTGCCGGTGGCGAGGTAATTCCAAGTCGGTTAGTTACGGGGCTAGATGGTTACGCATAAGGATCCAATACCTCCCAACATCCGCTCTTACGCGGCCCAACAAAGCGTAATCGACCGTCCTTGACCAGCACGGCAACAGCTCTCTCCACTGTACTGGCCGATTTGCCAATCCGCTCTGCAA
The DNA here is from genome assembly GCF_027707405.1 of Aeromonas sp. QDB68. Taxonomy (NCBI): domain Bacteria; kingdom Pseudomonadati; phylum Pseudomonadota; class Gammaproteobacteria; order Aeromonadales; family Aeromonadaceae; genus Aeromonas; species Aeromonas sp. QDB68. Next base: position 18,630 of record NZ_JAPCIQ010000080.1, read on the forward strand.
CTTGCTTGAGCGTTATGGTCGGCTCAGCCGCCAGTTCCGCCAAGATGGCCTGCGGCGTTTTTATCCGTTTTTCTACCTGCATTTCAACCTTCATTTCTACCCGCATTTTCTCCTGATGTGGTGATACTGCTGCTGGTTGAGTCGCCATCGCCTGGGCCAGCGCATCGCGCAGCGCTTCCAGTAAAAAGAGGATGAACTCGGTACAATCACTGCAGTCACCTGCTCAACACTGAGGGTATTGTGCTCAATAGCCAGGGAGGCTTGGATCGTGCGGATCTGGTTCTCTCTGCGCAGCATCGGCACCTGGGAGCTCTGAGCAAACCGCCACTGCCCCACCAACTCGGCGATCTCCGCCACTCGACTCAACATGGAGTGGGTCAGGGTGAAGGGAGGGGAATAGGCTGCCATGGGTTACTCCAACTGATGCGATAACAAATGAGGGTTAGCTCAACAGATCCGGGAGTAGAAACTCCCGAATTGAATTTGAATGGCCAAGCATCCCCACTAGGGCCAGTGAATTAAGTGTGAACATCGCGAATTCAACTTCGAAGTGCGACACTCGCCTATGCCGCCTGACGGTACTCTTCGAATACCTTGACAGGCTGCCTG
>NZ_JAPCIQ010000081.1:0-19120 GCF_027707405.1 Aeromonas sp. QDB68
GGGCATGCAGTCGTGGCAAGCCCTCCGATGCCATATCGGCTCTTGAAGCTGGCTGAGGGTCATGGGTAATCAGGATCCAGCATGTACAGCAAGTCGCGAACGGCTTCGAGCATTTCGCGTACATCTTCGGTTGTTACTGTTTCTTCACGCCCGTGCACTAGCTTGTTCCGCAATTCGATACCCTTCTTGATCACGGAAATTACCTTTTTAGGTGGTCGACGAACTTCACCGTTAATCTGATTCCTTGCGGGCAGTTGCGCCATGTAGTTGCGCAACATCAGATCTAGTGGCGGAGACTGTAAGTTCTCGACAATCCAAGTCACTGACGGATTCAAGTCCGTCATAGTTGTCTTGAATCCGGTCTCTGCTGCGGCAATCCCCATTACAAGTGCACTTCGAGGATTGTCCCGTTGATTCTGCCATGCTTCACGAAAAAGATCGTGATACAGCGGTTGCTTGGATTGAAACTGAATTAGGGTTTCGACATTCGCTCGACACTCCTCATCGAAATCGGCGTCCTGCACTTCTGGCATATGGAGAGTGAATACTCCGGCGATCATTTGACGGTTCAAGAACCCATGCTCGTCGATAATCTTCTCGCCCTTGCTGTCATCGTGCCATCTCATAGATGACCATTCGCTCTGAAGTCCCAATGGTCCACCGACGATTCCCATGCGCCAACGAACCACATTGAATATTTCAGACGCCATGCGGTCCATACTCCCGTGCAACGCAACTATGAAATCGCGATAGTCGTCAGGCAAGTTTGTAAACCCGTTCTGATTCTCTCCTCCAAGACTCCAATCGATTTCTGCCTCTCCGGTAAACACGACGCGTACCGAATCCGGAATGTCATCCTTGCGATGAATTGTTTGTACAAGCACTTGCGGTTCTTCATCCTCGCTGAACACATGTATGTAACGCATGAACAGCGAAAACATCTGCTTGGGATCATCGAATTGGATTGCCCCAAATTCCTTTAGCGGCGGCTCAAATCTCCACGGATCTAATCGGTAATATGTTTGGAAAAACATTGCGCATCCCCATAAGCCGTTTTTTCACTGAAACCAAAATTATCACTCTGGTTCAGCGAAAGGAAATTTAGGCCATCGCTCGGTGAAGTGAAGTGCAATGCTGCTCTGCAAGCGACATCCTCCCGGCCCCTCGGCCATCCCCCAGACCATCCCTCACCAACTTTTCCTCTCTAAAAAGTGAACTCCTCTACACTTTTTATCTCAACCAGCACCAGGACCTTAAAAAGTGCACTATCGTACACTTTTAATTGCTGTTTGCTCTTACCATGAGTTAAGGTGTAACAACCTACACTTTTTTTCGTGATCATGATGGCAGACGCATCGTTGCAAGCCGGCCCGAAAGAACTGGATCCCGCCTCCCTGGGGCTGGCGATCCGCGAGAGACGCAAGGCCGCCAGGATGACCCAGGAGGTGACGGCCTCACTGTGCGGCATCTCCAAGAAGACCCTGATCAAGATTGAAAAAGGGGGAGATGTCTACCTCTCGACCCTGCTGCAGGTGATGAAGGCGCTGGGGCTGCACTTGCAACTGGTGCAGGAAGTGGGCTCACAGGTAGCGAGCGGCAACAGCCAACCCGAGGTCGGTGATGATGAATGGTTCTGAGCGCCATCGGCTGGAACTTCGGCTGGGTAACCAGCTGATCGGCCATCTCGAGTATGACTCCAGCCAGGATGCGTTTCAGCTCGGCTATACACCTGAGTGGCAGGCGCGTGGCTTCCCGCTCTCCCCCCCACTGGCGCTGGATGGATCGGCCAGCAGTGCCCAGATCCGGGCGTATCTCGGCAACTTGCTGCCTGAAAATCGCGGGCTGGACCATCTGATTGAGGCGCTCTCCGTTTCGCGCAGCAATCTCTTTGCCCTGATCCACGGCATCGGCCGCGATGTCTCCGGGGCTGTCACCTTTACCCTGCCCGCAGAGCCCGACGTCCCCACCCGGTTTCGCCCCATCACCCCAGAGGAGCTGTTGCTGCGCCTCGAACAGCCCGAGATCTGGCCGCTGGAAGTCTGGGATGGTCGCCCCCGCCTCTCGGTTGCGGGTGTGCAGGCCAAGCTCAACCTGCTGCGACTCGAGGGGGCGCTGGGATTTGGCGAGGGCGAGCTCTGTTCCACCCACCTCCTCAAGTTCGAGCATCACCCTCATCTGGTGATCAATGAGTTCGTGACCATGCGACTGGCCGCACTGCTGGGCATGCCGGTGGCGCGGGTCGAACTGCACAGGGTCGGCCAAGGCGATAAGTCCCACCGAAGCTTGCTGGTGGAACGGTTCGATCGGCGCCTTGACGAGGATGGCTTGAGGGTGCGCCGTCGTCACATGATCGATGCCTGTCAGGGGCTGGGGTTTCCCGTCGCCCGAAAATATGAACGCAACTTCGGTGACGGGCGAGACGTGGCCCATATTCGGGAAGGGGTGAGCCTGCCACGGCTGTTCAGTCTCAGCGCACTTTGCGTCAATCCGGCGCAGGCCAGACTGGACATGCTGCAATGGCTGCTCTTCAACCTCTGCGTCAACAATCACGATGCCCACGGCAAGAACTACAGCTTCTTCGTATCAAAAGCAGGGCTGATGCCCACCCCCTGGTACGATCTGGTCAATGTGGGGCTTTACCCCGAGTTCAACCAGCATCTGGCCATGGCCATAGGCGACGAGTTTGCTCCCGAGGCGGTCAACGCATGGCAGTTGCTGGAGATGGCCGAGGCATGCGAGCTGCCCAAACGCCTGTTGCAGCAGACCTTGCACAAGATGGCCAGCGACATACTGCATCAGCTTGATGCCGCCATCGCCCTGGTTGAGACAGACAATCCCGCCGAGCTGGCTTATCTGGCACGTTACAGAGACGACGTTGAGCACCGTTGCCACCATTTTCAGGCGCAGGCGACGCTGTTGCCCGAGCTGCAACTGTAGCCAGACCTTGTCCACCCCCATGGGACGCAACCCGGCCTTGAGCCCATGACGGGCATTGCCTACAATGACCCACTTTTTATCACACTCAGGTAAATAAAATGAGCGACAACAAACCTGCACTGCCCGACCGTCTGGCGGCCAACCCGCGCAGCCCGCACCATGTGGCAGAGTGCTTCGAGCACGAGATCGGCATTCGCGTAAACGGCAAGGAGCGCACCAATGTCGAGGAGTACTGCATCAGCGAAGGTTGGGTGAAGATCCCCTCCCCCAAGGCCAAGGATCGCTACGGCAACCCCATGCTGATCACCGTCAAGGGCACCGTCGAGGCTTTCTACGCCTAAGCGGCCCTGACCGCGCGCCCCGCCGGGCCCGCCGCCATGCTGTTCAGAACACCGGCCTTGCGCCGGTGTTCTGCTGTTGAGGGCGGCCCAAGGTGACAGGCGCCTCTCTCTTTGTTCTCTTTTACCTTCCTGTTTCTTCCTTTCCCTCCCTTTCTTTCGCCTTTTCCTTTTCATCTGGACCCTGATCCGGCTGGCGAGCCGCCTTTGGCATCCAGGCAGGGCGACACTCTTGTCATCCCTGCCGGTTTACCCAGGCCATCACAGCATCACTCACCCTCGGGAGCGCGACTTGCCGCCCTGCCAGCGTTGCAGCGCAGCCCCCGCCAGCACCAGCAGGATGCCGAGCAGATCGCTCGCGGCCAGCCGTCCGGCCAGGGCATCGAGCAGGGCGCCCCCCGCCAGTTGGCCCGTGACGATGAGCAGGGCGCAGGCCAGGGCGCCGATCCGGCCGATGGCCCAACTGCTGATGGCGACGAAGAGCGCCCCCAACACCCCGCCGAGCAGCAGCCAGGGATCGAGACCGGCGAGCCGCTCCCAGGGTGCCCCTTTGAGGATGAGCAGGGCGCCGAGCAGCCCGAAGCCGAGCAGGTGGTTGGCAAGGGACGCCGTCATGGCGCCCCGAGCGCTGGCGAGGCGGCCATTGAGGGTGCGCGACAGGCTCACCGTCACGCCGTTCAGCAGTCCCAGCAGGATCAAGAGGGTCATGGTGTCTCTCCTAATGCAGCACGATGAGCAGGGCGCCGGCCAGCACCAGCAGGGCGGCGAGCGCGTCCTTTCCCGAGGGGCGGCGGCGAGCCAGTCCGAGCCAGCCGAGGCCATCGCACAGGGCCCCAAACAGCAGCTGGCCGAGCAGCAGCAGGGCCAGGGTGCCAGCCATGCCGAGGGGCGAGTTGAGGCAGAGGGCCGCCAGCACCACGGTGAGCGCCCCCGGCAGACCGCCGAGCCAGGCCCAGGGCGGGGCCGCCTCCGGCGTCGAGGGCCTTGGGGAGAGCCACCACAGGAGCCCGGCCACCAGGCTGCCGACCCCGTGGGCCAGCCAGCTCGCGAGCCAGGGGTCGGTGGCGCGGGCCAGGACGCCGTTCTGGGCGATCATCAGCGCCAGCAGCAGGCCGGCGGCGAAGGCGGCCAGGGCACCCAGAGTCTGGCCAAGTGTCTGGCCGAGGGCGGGGCGGCCGGGGCCGCGGTCAACAAGCGGGGGGATCATGGGGTTGCTCCTTGGTTCAACTGACGAGCATGGTAAATTGTTTTTGATTTGGGGATAATCTACCCTCCTGGAACAACATTGTTTCCAAAACGAGAACAAGATGAACCAGGAAGCCTTCGCCCTGCTCCCCGCCTTCGTCGCCGTGGTGGAGTCGGGCACTTTCTCCGGCGCAGCCCGTCAGCTCGGCCTCAGCAAGTCGGTGCTGAGCAAGAAGGTGAGCCAGCTCGAGCAGGCCCTCGGCTGCCAGCTCCTCTATCGCACCACCCGCTCCCTCACCCTCACCGAGGCGGGGGAGCGCTACTTCGAGACGGTGCGCCATGCAGTGCGCCTGGCCAGCGACGGGGAAGATGCCATCGGCGCCCTGCAATCGGCCCCCCGCGGCCTGCTGCGGGTGACGGTGCCCATGGTCTATGGCCGGCGCCACATCGCCCCCCTTGTCCCCGAGTTTCTCGCCCTTCACCCCGAGGTGCAGTTGCAGCTGGAGATGAGCGACGCCCGGCAGGATCTGGTGGCCGAGGGGTTCGACGTGGCGGTGCGCATCGGCGATCTGGAGGATTCGAGCCTGGTCGCCCGCCGCCTCGCCCCCTGTCTCAGCACCCTGTGCGCCGCCCCCGCCTACCTGGCGCAGGCCGGTACGCCCCGCACCCCGGCGGATCTCGAGCGCCACAACTGCCTCTTCTACTCCCTGTTTCGCGGCGGCACCCAGTGGCGGCTGCACGGACCCGAAGGAGAGGTGGCCATCACCCCCAGGGGCAATTTCGAGGTCAACAACAGCGATGCCATTCACACCGCGCTGCTGGCGGGGCTTGGCATCGGCAACATGCCGGACTTCATCGTGGCGCGGGATCTCGCCATCGGGCGGCTGGTGCCCGTCCTGCCAGACCATGCCCTGCCCGAGCACGGCATCTGGTGCGTCTATCCCAAGCGCCGCCACCTGCCCGCCAAGGTGGAAGCCTGGCTGGCCTTCCTGCAGGAACGTCTGGGGCTGCGCTGAGGGGGGTCATCGGGATAACCGGAACGGTTCACGTTTTTTCATCGGGAAGGGAGTAGAGTAGGCAGCAAACCAAGCATCTGTTTTTATTGGAAAAGCATTCAGGGGACGAGCCACGGCATCGCGCCCCGCACCCCAGAGGGAGCCCCATGATGAAGAAAACCGCGATTGCCCTGACCCTCACCAGCCTGCTGACGCTGCCGCTCGTTGTCTCATCCGATGCCTGGGCCGCCCCGGTGCGCTCCCTGCAAAAGGAGCAGAATTACGAGCAGTTCATCAGCAAGCGCCAGGTGGTGGATCAGCTGCTGGCAGACGCCGCCCGCATCTTCCACTCCACTGCCCGGGTCTCCGATGCGGGCTTCACCGCCAAGATGCCGAGCAACATGGAGCAGGTGACCACCCTGTTGCTGGAGGCCCACCAGCTCGAGCCCTATCGCACCGATCTGCTCATCTCGGCGGCCAACGCCCAGATCTACAACGGCAACGTGGACAGGGCCATCGCCCTGTTCGAGCAGGCCCTCACCGCCGCCCCGGACGATCTGGACATCAACACCTATCTGGCCACCTGGCAGCGCTTCAAGGGCAACCAGGCCAAATCCGATGGCTACCTCAAGCGGGTCGGCGAGCTCAATGCCGGTCGCGCCGCCGACTTGCAGCGACTATTCGCCACCGTGGACAGGGTGGTCGCCACCCCCCTCAAGGAGCGTCAGGGACGGGGCGAGAAGAAGGGGCGCCGCGCCATCGTCACCCTGGGCTATGCCCTCAATCCCGATGGCTCCATGCACGACATCCTGCTGGGACGCCTCGAGACCACCCGCGCCCTGGCCCAGGCAGATCCGGCAGCCCTCGTCATCCTCACCGGCGGCGTGCCCCAGAACCGCCAGACCGAGGGCAAGCTGATGGCGGACTGGCTGGCGAAAAAGGGCATCGACCGCTCCCGTATCATCGAGGAGAACTACGCCACCAGCACGGTGGAGAACGCCCTCTACAGCGGCTATGCCCTCGCCCGCCACGAGATTGAGTTCGCCACCCTGGTGAGCTCGGCGAGCCATGTGCGCCGGGGCCAGACCCTGCTGGAAATCGCCTGCTGGCAGAGCGGCCCGGCGAACATCCGCATCGACAGCGTCGCCTACCCGGACAAGCCCCTCTCGGCCCTGGCCAAGGCAAGCCCGGAGGAGCTGCTTGGCATCTACCGGGACGCCCTGCGCACCTATGGCCTGTGGAGCTACCGCTCGGCCCCGCTGGTGGAGCGCTGATCCCCCGGCATGGCGCCCAGCAAAAAGCCCGCCGGCTGGCGGGCTTTTTCATCATCTGACGGGCCTGGGTGTTGCTATCGGCTCTTGCGCTCCGGCCACCAGGGTGAAGCCCCGATGGTCGGTCTCAGCCCTTGAGCTCCAGCACGGTGGTGAAGCCTCCGAAGATCATGCGGGCGCCATCAAACGGCATGGTCTGGTGCAGGGGATTGGCGGGGTCCATCCTGGGGTCCTGCATCATCTTGCCCATGGCGTCGTCCCGCACCGCCTTGCTCGGCCACTCCACCCAGGAGAAGACCACGGTTTCATCCTCCCTGGCCGCCACCGCCCGGTAAAAGTCGGTCTGCTTGCCGTGAGGCACGTCGTCCCCCCAGCACTCCAGCACCCGGGTGGCGCCGTATTCGAGGAAGATGGGGTCAAACTGCCCCGCATGATCGATCAGGGCCTGCTTGTTGGCCGTCGGCACGGCGAGCACGAATCCGTCCACGTATGACATCAGAGGTTCCTCCTGTGAGTGAGGATCTCAGCATAGCAGCCGCCCATCAGCCCGCGCTCTGCGCCGCCCCGCGCAGCCAGCCATCACAACGAGACCAGCCGCTCCAGATCGCTGCGGGTCAGGCGCTTGCTGTCCACCTTCACGTAGAGGGAGTGCTCCTCGCACACCAGCAGCACGTCGCTCACCCCCTCGCAGGCGCGGATCCGCTGCTCCAGGGCCGGGGTGGCCTCGACCCCTTCCGGCAGCACGATGCGCAGGCTGCTCACATAGGGGGGCTCGGCCATGGTGAGGCTCACCCCGAGCCAGGCGAGGGCCAGGGCGGCGCAACCGCCAAACACCAGGGGGCCACCCCCCAGGCTGTAGAGCAGGCCGCCGAGACTGCCGCCGATGGCAACCCCGAGGAACTGACTGGTGGAGTAGACCCCCATGGCGGTGCCCTTGTAGCCCGGCGGGGACTCCTTGCTGATGAGAGACGGCAGCAGTGCCTCCATCACGTTGAAGCCGATGAAGAAGAGCTGCAACCCGGCGAGCAGACCCCACAGCTGCTGGCCGCTCTGCCAGAGCACCAGCTCGGCGGCCAGCATCACCACCACGCACCCGATGAAGACCCGCTTCATCTGGCGGTGCTTCTCGGCATAGATGATGAGGGGCACCACGCTCACGAAGGCGATCAGCATGGTGACCAGATAGGCCTGCCACTGGCTGTCACGGGGCAGGCCCGCACGTTCCAGCAGGGGCGGCAGGGCTACGAAGCTCGACATCAGCAGGGTGTGGACGCAGAGGATGCCGAGGTTGAGTTTGAGCAGGCGAGGGTTGGTGAGCACGGTACGAAAGCTGCCTCGCACCATGGCGGACTCGCGATTTTGCAGGTGGGCCGCCGGGGTCGGCACCACCCAGAGCACCATGGCGATGGCGGCCAGGGCCAGCAGGGCGATGAGCCAGAAGAGGCCGGACAAGCCCAGGGCATGGGTGATGAGGGGGCCGGTCACCATGGCGATGGCGAAGGTGATGCCAAAGCTCACCCCGATGAAGGCCATCGCCTTGGTGCGATTCTGCTCCCGGGTGAGATCCGACAGGAGCGCCATGACGGCGGCGGAGATGGCGCCGCTCCCTTGCAGGGCGCGCCCGACGATGACCCCCCAGATGGCGTCGCTCAGGGCGGCGATGACGCTGCCAAGGGCAAACATCAGCAGGCCGCCAACGATGAGGGGCTTGCGCCCCACCTTGTCGGAGAGCAGGCCGAAGGGGATCTGGAACAGGGCCTGGGTCATGCCGTAGATGCCGATGGCAAGCCCGATGAGCGCCTCGGAGGCGCCCGCCAGGGACATGCCGTAGGTGGTCAGCACCGGCAGCACCATAAACATGCCGAGCATGCGCAGCGAGAAGACGGAGCCGAGCGCCCAGGTCGCGCGTCGCTCGCCCCTCGTCATGGTGAAATCATTCATGAGGGCCTCGATGAGTCAAAAAGAAGAGAGAAAGAAAGGGGTGACAGGCGCCCGGCCGCCCCGAAAAATCGGCGATGCCCCTCGCAGGGCGGCGCCCATAATAGCAGAGCCGGGAAGATTCCCGGCTCTGGATTTCATGCATTTCAGGGGTGCAGTTCACACTATCAGGGCAGCATGCTCACCAATACAGGCGCTGCGTCCGGCTGGAAGTCCACCGACATCATCATGCTCAGGCAAGTAATGGTGACGATGGAGAACATGAACAGCTTGCGCGCCCAGAGGGAGTCGTCCACCGCCGCCTTGTAGCCCGACAGCGCCATCCCCAGCCACCAGACGCTCACCGCGGTGGCCACCACCAGATACTTGTACCCGGCGTAGCCGCCGAGGAACAGCATCAGGGTCGGCACCATGAACGCTAGGATGTAGAGGGTGATGTGGAGCTTGGCCACCGGGATCCCCTTCACCACCGGCAGCACCGGGATGTTGGCAGCCTGGTAGTCCTTGAAGCGGAAGATGGCGATCGCATAGGAGTGCGGCATCTGCCACAGGCTGAAGATCGCCAGCAGGATCAGTGCCCCCGAGTCGAACTGCCCGCTCACCGCGCAGTAGCCGATGACCGGCGGCGCGGCGCCGGAGAGGCTGCCGACCAGGGTGCCATAGACCGAGTGGCGCTTCATGTAGAGGCTGTAGACCCCCACATAAACCAGGAAGCCCAGCACCGCCAGCAAGGCGGCCAACGGATTGGCCGCAAAGTAGAGCAGTGCAATGCCCGCAACGCCCAGCGCCGTCGCATACCAGAGGGAGACACCGGGGGCGATGAGCCCCCGCACCAGGGCACGGTTCTTGGTGCGCTCCATGATGCAGTCGATGTCCCGGTCGATGTAGTTGTTGAACACGCAACCGGAGGCCACCACCAGTGACACCCCCACCATGGTCAGGATGAACAGGGGCACATCCAGGCTCCCCTTCGAGGCCAGCAGGAATCCCCCGATAACCGAGATGAGGTTGCCGAAGATGATGCCCGGCTTGGTCACTTGCAGGTATTGCTTCATCATCATCAACCCGCTCAGTGAACCATCATGTTGATGTTGAGGTTGTACATGATCCACAGGGAACCCACGACCACGATGGCGATGATGAGCACGGTAAAGACCAGTGCCACCAGGTTCCAGCGCTCCTCGGAGGAGGTGTTCATGTGCAGGAAGTAGACCAGGTGTACGAAGATCTGCACCACCGCCATGGCCACCACGGTGCCGAGCACCACGGCGTGGGAGGCGGAGCCGTCCATCACCATCCAGAACGGCACGGCGGTCAGGATGAGTGACAGCACGAAGCCGATCATGTAGGACTTGACGCTGCCGTGGCTGGCGCCGTGATTGTCAACGGAATGACTCATTTACATGACCCCCATCAGATAGACCACGGTGAAGACGCAGATCCATACCACGTCGAGGAAGTGCCAGAACAGGCTCAGGCACATCAGGCGAGTGCGGTTGCGCTCGGTCAGCCCCTTCTTGGTGATCGACACCATCATCACGATGATCCAGAGCAGGCCGCTGGTCACGTGGATACCGTGGGTCCCCACCAGGGTGAAGAAGGCAGAGAGGAAGCCGCTGCGATCCGGGCCCGCCTCGTGCACGATCAGGTGATGGAATTCGTAGATTTCCATCGCGATGAAGCCGGCCCCCAGCAGGAAGGTGACGAACAGCCAGGTGTTGACCGCCGCGACCTTGTTCTTGTTCATGGCCAGCATGCCGAACCCGAAGGTGATGGAGCTCAGCAGCAGCAGCATGGTTTCGGCGAACACGAACGGCAGTTCGAAGATGTCCTTGCCGGTGGGGCCGCCGGCAGTGCCGTTGACCAGGACCGCATAGGTCGCGAACAGGGTCGCGAACAGGATGCAGTCACTCATCAGGTAGATCCAGAAACCGAATACCTTGGTGGCACCGGCATCGTGGTGCCCATCCTCATGAGCACCGTGAGAGTGATGTAGTACGTCAGTCGCCATGGAATTAAGCCACCTTGTTGATGTTGTCGAAATGCTGACCTTCGATGCGCTCGATCTCGTCAACCTGTACGTAGTAGTCCACATCGTCGTTGAAGCTGTGGATGATCCAGGTGGCGATCATGCCGATGAAGCCGGCGATGGCCATCCACCAGATGTGCCAGATCATGGCAAAGCCGAACACCACGCTGAAGGCGGCGATGATGACACCGGCACCGGAGTTCTTCGGCATGTGGATGGGGGCATACTGGGCAGGCTTCTTGTAAGCGCTGCCGTCAGCCTTGGCTTCCCAGAAGGCGTCCAGACCGGTGACCTTCGGCTCGATGGCGAAGTTGTAGAACGGCGGCGGAGAGGACGTCGCCCACTCCAGGGTACGGCCACCCCAGGGATCGCCGGTCAGGTCGCGGTTCTTCTCGCGGTCGCGGATGCTGACCACGATCTGGATGACCTGGCACAGCACGCCCAGGGCAATCAGACCGGCACCGCAGGCGGCGACCACCAGCCAGCCGTGGAACTCGGGATCGATGTTCTGGCTGACACGACGGGTCATGCCCATGAAGCCCAGCACGTAGAGCGGCATGAAGGCCACGAAGAAGCCGGTGATCCAGCACCAGAAGGCACGCTTGCCCCAGACGTCATCCAGCTTGAAGCCGAACGCTTTCGGGAACCAGTAGGTGATACCGGCGAAGCAGCCGAACACCACGCCGCCGATGATGACGTTGTGGAAGTGGGCGATGAGGAACAGGCTGTTGTGCAGCACGAAGTTGGCGGCCGGCACGGAGAGCAGTACCCCGGTCATGCCACCCACGGTGAAGGTGATGATGAAGCCGACGGTCCACAGCATGGGCGAGGTGAACTCGATGCGACCGCGGTACATGGTGAACAGCCAGTTGAAGATCTTCACCCCGGTCGGGATGGAGATGATCATGGTGGTGATGCCGAAGAAGGCATTCACGTTGGCGCCGGACCCCATGGTGAAGAAGTGGTGCAGCCAGACGATGAACGACAGCACGGTGATTGCCACGGTCGCCCACACCAGGGAGGTGTAACCGAACAGCTTCTTCTTGCAGAAGGTCGCTACCACTTCGGAGAAGATCCCGAACACCGGCAGCACCAGGATGTACACCTCGGGGTGACCCCAGGCCCAGATCAGGTTGATGTACATCATCATGTTGCCACCCATGTCATTGGTAAAGAAATGGGTACCCAGGTAGCGGTCTGCGGTGAGCAGGGCGATGGTGACGGTCAGGATCGGGAAGGAGGCGATGATCAGGATGTTGGCACACAGGGCGGTCCAGGTGAAGACCGGCAGGCGCATCATGGTCATGCCAGGGGCACGCATGCGGATGATGGTGGCGAAGAAGTTCACGCCGGTCAGCAGGGTCCCCAGACCCGAAATCTGCAGACTCCATATCCAGTAATCGACCCCGACCCCGGGACTGAACTCCAGCCCCGATAAGGGCGGATAGGCCAGCCAGCCGGTCTGGGCGAATTCACCGACCCCGAGGGAGACGTTGATCAGCACCACGGCCGCGGCGGTGAACCAGAAGCTCAGGTTGTTCAGGAAGGGGAAGGCCACGTCACGGGCACCGATTTGCAGCGGCACCACGATGTTCATCAGACCGATCACCAGCGGCATGGCCACGAAGAAGATCATGATGACGCCGTGGGCGGTGAAAATCTGGTCGTAGTGATGGGCGTTCAGGTAGCCTTCGCCACCCCCGGAGGCGATGACCTGCTGGCCACGCATCAGCACGGCGTCGGCAAAGCCACGCAGCAGCATGACCATGCCCAGAATGAGATACATGATACCGAGGCGTTTGTGGTCGACCGAGGTCAGCCACTCTTTCCACAGGTATTGCCACTTGCCGTAGTAAGTGATGAGACCGGCGATGGCCAGGCCCCCCAGAATGATACCGGCTATCGTGACCATGATGATGGGTTCATGGTACGGAATAGCCTCGAGTGTCAATTTTCCAAACATCGATTATTCCTCGGATCCTGCTTTCACACTCTTGTCGGCCGACATGGCCATGTGTCCGGCATGGGCGTCATGGTTCATGGCCTGGTTCTCCATGGCGTCCTCTTGCGAGGCCTCATGGTTCATCCCTTCGTGGTCCATGGCACCCGCTTTCGGGGCGGCGTCATGGTTCATGGCCTCGTGGTTCATGCCCTCGTGATCCGCGGAGCCCGCAGCCGGGGTGGCGTGACCACCATGGGACATGCCGCCCATGAACTTGTTGATGATGTTGACGAACAGCTTGGGATCGGCGCTGGCGAAGTACTCCACCGGGTGGTTTTCGCTCTTCTTGGCCAGGGCATTGAACTCATCCATGGTGCTCAGGGCCTTGGAAGAGGCCTTCACCTTGGCTACCCAGGCGTCGAAACCGGCTTGGTCCTGGGTCGCGATGACCTTGAACTTCATGCCGGAGAAACCGGCACCGCTGTAACCGCCGGAGATGCCCTTGTACTCGCCCGCTTCGTTGGCAATCAGGTGCAGCTTGGTCTGCATGCCGGCCATGGCGTAGATCTGGCCGCCCAGTTGCGGGATGAAGAAGGAGTTCATCACGGTGTCGGAGGTCACCCGGAAGTTGACCGGGGTGTTGACCGGGAAGGCCAGCTCGTTGACCGACGCAATGCCCAGCTCCGGATAGACGAACAACCACTTCCAGTCCAGGGAAATGACATCCACCTGAACCGGTTTGACGTCCGATTCTAGCGGCTTGTAGGGGTCGAGGGAGTGGGAAGTTTTCCAGGTGATCACCGCCAGGATGACGATGATGATGACGGGTACAGTCCAGACGACTGCCTCAATCTTGTTGGAGTGGGCCCAGTCCGGCGCATAGGTGGCACTTGTGTTGGACGCCCGGTATTTGTAGGCGAACGCCACCGCCATGACAATCACGGGCACCACCACGATCAGCATCAAGCCGAGTGCGGTGAGTATCAGTGACTTCTGCTCCACACCGACCTGCCCCTTGGGGCTCATCAGTGCCATGTCGCAGCCACTCAGCAAGCTGGCGGTCGCGAGCAGCAGCAAAGCGCCCAAGCCCCTCTTCACATCAAAGAGTCTCATGCAATGTCCTCATCTTTTGAAGGCTTATTGGTATAAAAAAATGTAGCATTTTATTGCATCAGACCAGCATGTGAACAACATGAAAAATTAATCCCAAAAATGTTCAAAAGGTGATGGAAAGCGGTATCAGATGTTAATCCCTTGACAATGACCAATTTATTCAAGTTACACCGCGGCAATTCATCTTCCGTTAATCTTTCGCGCCACCAAAAGTGACCACCAATTAACCAAAAAGATCCATCTGGTCTGTTTTTAACCCGCCATTGCGATCAAAAAAGAGCCATACAGCCCCTTTTCGACTCACAGGTCATTTCTCCACACCTTGATCTGGATGGGTATTTTTCGGGGAAGATTAAAAAAATAATTAATCAAACGAATGTGTGATTAACTTCCCGTCCCCCGACAACGGTCGCAACCCCTGGCGCCAGAAGGCACACTTCGTAACAAAACGGGCCCTTGTGCGGGTCCGTTGACAATCGTTTTCTCTCCCTCACTCGGAGTCGGAGTCAGGAGTGATCGTGTTCCATCCGGGTCGCCACGGCGATCCGGTTCCAGGCGTTGATGGTGACCACCTGCATCAGACACTGGGCTAGCAGGGTTTCCCCCAGTTGGGCCAGCGCCGCCTAATAGGTCTGCACCGTGAGCCCCTTGTCGGCGATCAGGGTCACCTCGTCGGTCAGGGCCAGCACCGCCCGCTCCCGGGCGTCGAACAGCGGCGACTCCTGCCAGGCGGCCAGCGCCAGCAGACGCTGGGCGCTCTCCCCGTGCTTCATCGCCACGTCGGAGTGCATCTCGATGCAGTAGGCGCAGCCGTTGATCATGGACCCCGGATGGGGCGGTGAGCTGATTGTTCACTTTTTCATTTTTGATTAGAATATCGTCATAACCTGCAACAGTTTTGCGTTTATCGCAAAGGTTAATCCATGCTGGATCGCATCCGCATCCTGGCCCAGGTGGTGGAATCGGGCAGTTTCTCCCGTGCCGCCCGCGCCCTCAACCAGGCCCCCTCCTCCGTGACCCGTGCCATCGACGCCCTGGAGCAGCAGCTCGGGATCCCGCTCTTCAAGCGCAGCACCCGCCAACTGGTGCTGACCGAGCAGGGCGCCTATTTTCTCGCCCGCTCCCTGCCCCTGCTGGAGGAGGCGGATCAGCTGGTGCAATCCCTGCAACCCCTCTCGGTGGCGCCAGAGGGGCCGCTGCGGGTCTCGGTGTTCGAGAGCTTCGGCGCGTCCTGGCTCTCTCCCCGCCTGCCCGACTTCCTCGCCCGCTACCCCGGGGTGCGCCTGGAGGCTGCGCTGGACAACCGCATGGTGGATCTCGATGCCGAGAACGTGGACGTGGCGGTGCGCATCGGCAAGCCCGCCGACAGCAGCCTGCACACTCGTCATCTGCTCACCAACCGCTCGCTGCTGGTCACCTCCCCCGCCTATCTGGCCCGCCATGGCGAACCCGCCCATCCCGCCGAGCTGGCCCACCACAACTGCCTCATTCGCGGCCATGGGCGCCAACGCCAGCACTGGTACTTCCAGCAGGGCACGGAGCGCGAGAAGGTGGCGGTGCAGGGCAACCTCGCCTCGGTCGGGGGCACGCCCCTGCTCTGCGCCGCCCTCGCGGGGTCCGGCGTGCTGCTGCTGTCGAGTTGGATGGTGCAGCAAGGCATCGACGAGGGCACCCTGCTGCCGCTGCTGCCAGAGTGGCTCGCCTCCCCCTACGAGGATCGCCAGGACGAGATCCACGCGGTGTTTCGTGGCGGCCGCTTCCTCAAACCCCAGACCCGCGCCTTCATCGACTTTCTGGTCGAGGCGATCAGGCCCCTGCAAGGGCCGCGCTGACCGCAACAGAGCCTCCTGGCGAAACGCTGAAAACGCAGACGCCGGGCACAGGGCCCGGCGTCTGGAAATGAGGGTCGCCACGGCGACCGCTCAGCGTGATTTTCGCCCGTCAGGGCTTGGGGAGAGCCCCCGGTAATCCCCGTAGGGGAAGATGTTGCGCAGGCGCTGGGCCACGGGCTCGGGGATGGAGCGGGAGAAGACCAGCCTCACCCCGTTGCCGTCCCGCAGGCCCAGGATGCGTCCGCGCACCGGCTCATGGTGCAGGATCTGGGTCGCCTGGGTCACAAAGCGCGGCGGCACCGAGCCCCGCTTCACCACCACCTTGCCCGGCGCGAGCCGGACCTCGAAAAGGGCGCCGCGCCCCAGCGTCATCAACCACCCGATCAGGGCTATCGCCACCAACAGAGACAACCAGGCCATTGCGTCTTCCTCCCGTCAACCCGATATTCGCCAGTATAACCGGGGGCGCCTCACCATGACCCGGCCGCCATCACGCTTTCACTCACTGCCGGGCCTTATCGGCGCCCCTTGCCCCAGGCCACCAGGGTATCCCGATAGAGGGCGAGCAAGGCCTGATCCCGCACCGCGACCCCGACCTGCTGGGCCGGGCAGTCGGCCCACTCGTCATGGGGATGGCGGGTGTCGTCAAATTTTTGCAGGGTATGGCCGATGGCGGGCCCCTCGGTGATGACCCGCACCGGCCCCTTGCGCAGGGTGAACAGCGCAGGATCGATCACATAGGCGATGGCGGAGGGATCGTGCACATGGCACCCCGCCATGCCGATGCGCTCGGAATAGAAGCGCAGGTAGAAGCGGCTGACATCCCACAGGAAGCGGCCCGGCTCCCCCGCATCGTCCCGCAGGGCATCCAGATAGTCGGCGGTGAAGATGCTCTGCTGGGTGACGTCGAGCCCGATGATCACCAGGGGCCAGGGGGCGGTGAAGACCCGGTCCGCCGCATCGGGATCGTCGTGGATATTGGCCTCGGCATAGGGGGTCACGTTGCCGCGATGGCCGTTGACGCCAAAGGCACCGCCCATCACGACCACTTCTTTCACCAGGGCGGCTACTTCGGGGGCCGCCTCGAGCGCCAGCGCCAGGTTGGTGAGGGGACCGATGGTCACCAGGGTGATCTCGCCGGGATGGGCCTTCACCGTCTCGACGATGTATTGCCAGGCCGGGCGGGGATCCGGGATGAGGGTCACCTCCCCCGCCTGGACGTCGCCAAAGCCGCTCGGGCCGTGCACCACCGTCGTCGGCCCCACGGGCTCGCGCAGCAGCGGCGCGGCGGCGCCCCGGGCCACGTCCGCCTTCATGCCATATTTTTGCTTGAGCCAGAGGGCGTTGCGGGTGCCATTTTCGATGGTGGCATTGCCAAACACCGTGGTGATGGCGAGCAATTCGATGGCAGGGTGCGCCTCGGCAAACAGAATGGCCATGGCATCGTCGATGCCGGGATCGGTATCCAGAATGATCTTGTGGGTCATGGGTCCTCCGTGAAACGAGCTGCCAGTGTAGCGGGCCGCCGCCGCTTTGACAGCACCGGGATCACAACCTCGGGGTTTCCTTTGCATCAGGCATGATGGCGGGAGCGCTCGCCCTTGGGGTCAGGGCAGGGTCACTCGGAAGGGGCGACCACGGCCTCCTCTCCCCTGGCGGTGCGTTTCAGTTGCCCCATGAATTGCTTGAAATGGGGGAGAAACCCCTTGAACAGCTCCTCTTTGCGATGCTGCATCATGACTTCGCCAAACAGCTTCAACCCGACGATAAACGCCTGATGTTCCTGCTCCGACATGGCCAGCTTCCCCTTGCTGAGCGCCAGGATGGCAAAGATGTCGTCGTGATTCTGGCAGTCGAACTGCAACGGGGGCACCTCGCGGTCCAGCGCCTGGACCTGTACACGATAAGTGTGTGGCATCTTTCATCTCCTCTCGGGCTGGGCTTTTGCCCATATGGTTGATAAAATCAATTAAACCCTTTTAAGTTGACTTTATCAACCATGAGGTTGTCAAACCGCCTCTTCCGGATCCTCGATCAGTACAAAATCGCCATGACGCAGCATTTCCGGGCACAGCAGATCGCCCTTAGCCCCCTCCATTACAAGGTGCTGCAACTGATCCATGCGCTGGATCCCGCCACGCCGCAGCTAATCGCACAGCGGTCTGGCCGCGACAAGGCGCAGGTGACGCGCCTGCTGCAGGAGATGGAGAAACAGGGGCTCATCGAGAAGCGGCCCCATCCCACTGACAGACGCAGCATCTGTCTGGCCTTGACCCCGCTGGCCTGCGAGCGGGTCAACCAGGGGGAGCAGGAGGCCGCACGGCTCGACGAACGGCTGTGTTCCCTGCTGACGCCGGCGGAGATAGCGCAGTTGCAGCAACTGCTGGACAAGATAGAAAAAGGGCTTGAGTCGACCGATTAGGGTCAGCGTCAGGGGATCCGCTGCCTGATTTGTGGCCAACCAGCGCGGCCTGTGCTGGCGGCGCCTTGTGAGCCACTCCCGGAGATGGTATCACTGGCCCCACTCTCCCCTTCCCGCCGAGGCGCCATCGTGATCACCCTGATTAAAGAGTCCGACCAGTTGAAAATGCCCTGGAAGAACAGGCAGGGCACCACGGCCCAGATCCTGATCTCCCCCCCTGGTTCGACCCTGGACAAGCTCGACTTTGACTATCGGCTGAGCTCGGCCCCCATCAAGGAAGCGGGGAGTTTCTCCCGCTTTCCCGGCTACCAGCGCATCCTGCTGCCCGTCAGCGGTGCCGGTTTCGTGCTCAACGGCCACCCCTACGCCACCTTCGAGGCGGCCCACTTCAGCGGGGATAACGAGACCCGCTGCGAGCTGCTGAAAAAAGAGGTGACGGATCTCGGGCTCATCTACCACCCGGCGCGCATCAGCGCCAACGTGCGGGTGCTGAACCTGCCCTTCCCCCTCAGCCTCACCCTGGAGGCGGACAAGTGCTACCTCTGCCACCTGCTGGAGGGCCAGCTCACCGTGCAGGGACAGCAGGTCGCACCGGGCGAGACCCTGGTGGTGCAGGGGGAGGAGAACATCCGCTTCGAGTGCGGCAAGAAGACCACCCTCGCCTTCTTTACCCTGCAGCCCAAGCAAGCCGCCGTTTAACGCCGGGGGGCACGGCCCCCGCTGTCGAGGCAGGCCTGCATGGTGTCATAGGGGGTATAGTGCCTGGTGCGGCTGTAGTAGGTGCCGCCCTTGGGGTGACAGATGCCGCTCCGGCTCTTCTTCACCGGGGGCTCGGCGGCCAGCGCGATGGCACACAGCAGCATCAGGCAACAGCCAAGCATCCATTTCACTGCATTCATGCTCTCTTTTCCGAAGGGGCGTAGGCGGGCCACTGGCCCATTTGCGGCCTATTCTACGCCGCTCATCCCCTTGCCACCCCAGACCAGATCATGAAAGCACCGCGACGCAGCGCAAGCGAAGACAAAAAAGCCGGGACCTTCCCTAATGCCGATCAGTTAAGGATCCATTGACCGATCCTCAGGCTGTGTAAGAATCCGAAACTCCTTGTTGGGTTTCGG
>NZ_JAPCIQ010000082.1:0-18215 GCF_027707405.1 Aeromonas sp. QDB68
ATATGGATTTAGGGACTCAGAATACTTTTTTCTGAAAATCAAGGCGGCCTTCCCCGGAAAGCCGCGATGAACCTTTTTTTATGGCCGACGTGGAGCGACGCTAGAAACGTCTGCCGTAGTTGAGGGCGAAGAAGTAGAGGGCCGGAGCAGCTGCCGTCGTGTCTGCATCATCAAGGCCCCGCTTTCATCGTGGCCCGGAAGCCCTCTCCCCAGCACCGGAGCCCAAGGTCGCTGTGCGGGGGAAAGTGGCACGACACAGGCCCTATGGATGGCTCCTTGATGAACCTGGCGGACGCTGTGCTTGAAGCCCCTGACCACGCCGGGCTTATGCTTTGGCCAGCGCCTTGCTACCATGACGGCAACGGTGCTTCGCGCACCCAGCCCAACTCACAGGAGACCTCATGATCCTCTCAACCACCCCCACCCTGGAAGGCAAGACCATTCGCGAGTACCGTGGCATCGTCGTGGGCGAAGCCATCCTCGGCGCCAACATCTTCAAGGATCTGTTCGCCGGCATCCGCGACATCATCGGCGGTCGCTCCGGCGCCTACGAAAAAGAGCTGGCCCGGGCCCGGGAGATCGCCTTCGAGGAGCTCAAAGAGCGTGCCCAGGCGCTGGGGGCCAACGCCGTGGTGGGCATCGACATCGACTACGAGGTGGTGGGCCAGAACGGCAGCATGCTGATGGTCAGCATCAGCGGCACCGCCGTGGTGATCTAGCCCGCCAGTGCCCGGCCCTGCATGGCCAAACGCCCCGTCACAAGCCGACCCCGAGGTCGGCTTTTTGCTGGGTGTGACGCGCAAAGGTGGGCGCAAGTGAGTGGGGCTCAAGGCCTGAACGTATCGAACGCTCCGATGGCTCTGGGCTGGCCGGGAATGAGGGAGAAAATGGCCCGGCCCGGAGAAGGTGCGGGAACATGGGGGGGCACAGGGCCTGAAGGTCGGCAAAGTTGTTCAATTTTGCTATTCGATAATGAGTTATCGTTTGATATATCTAAACAAAAAATGACCTGTCAGGGGTCGCAGAGCCCAGGTCGGGACCAACATGGCGAGGTGCAGGCGGCACTGTACTCGCATCCCGCCCATAAATAGAGGTCGCCCGGGCGACCTCTTTGTCGCCTGCTAGTTCGCTGCGGATCAGGGCAGGGCATCGGCCCGGAAGGTGTTGCAAGGATCTGTGTCCCTCGTGTCTCAATCGATCAGGGCAATGCATCGGGCCGGAAGCTGGCGCGGATCTGCGGCACCAGGGGGGAGGGGTCGAAGCCTTTCTCCTCCCCGAGCACCGGGTGGAGCAGGGGTTGGTCACGGATGGGGGTGAGGTCCCCCGCCAGCAGTTGCCTTGTGGCCTGCCCCATCTGGTAGAGCTGGCGCACCGGGCCGAACTGGCGGGCGAGATCCAGCCCGTCCCCGGCCCGGGTGAAGGCCATCATGGGGATCTGGTAGCTGGCATCCCGTGGCGGTTTGGTGCCGTGGATACCCTTGCCCGCCGACATCAGGAAGGGCTGGTGATCCCCGAAGGCCACCACCAGGTAGCGCTTGCCGGAGTTGTCCAGGGTCTTGAGCAGCCGCTCCAGGGAGGCCATGGCATCCACCACCCCGGTGTAGTAGGTGTTGAGCAACTGGGTATCCGCCGGGCTCTGATCCGGGCAGGCGCCGCTGCGCTGCTGGGCCCGGTAGCGATCCCCGTCGAAGGGGCCGTGCCCCTGCATGGTGACCGCGTAGGCGAACAGGGGCTGATCGTCCTGGTTGCTGCGTTTGAGCAGGTGATCGATGAGGGCATCGTCGGAGATGTAGAGCCCCTTGTGCTCGAGGGCGGTGAAGCGGGTATCGAACCAGCGCTCCTGATAGCCGAGGGCCGGGATCGCCTTGGCGCGGCCCCAGAACTTCTCCACATAGGGGTGGGCGAACAGGGTCTGGTAGCCGCTTTGGGCTGCGCTGCGCGCAAGGCCGGGCACCTTGTCCGAGAGGTAGTAGTAGGGCACCACCCCCTGTTTGAGCAGGCCCACCGGCAGGCCGGTGTTCATCTCGAACTCCGCCAGCACCGTCATGCCCCCCGTGGTGGGGGAGTGGATGGTCTTGCGCCATTGGGCCACGCTGGCGGGCAGGCTCAAGGTGGGGGCGGGGGCGCAGAGACGGCCCTGCCAGTCAAGCCAGAGCGACTCGTATTGCAGCACGATCACCAGATCGAAGCTGGGAGCCCTGGGCTGGGCGGGCAGGCTCAGCTCCGGGGTGCGCTCGTTGATCTGCAAGGGGTAGCGAAACACGTTGCCGCTTTGCAGCATCTCGTCCACCAGGTTGAACAGGTAGAGGCCGGGGCCGGCGCGGATGATGTCCCTGTGGTAGTTCACCGCCCTGTCCACGTAGCGGATGTTGGCCCCGAGCAGCTTGTTGCCGGTCTGGGTGGCGAACACGCAGAGGGCGAAGAAGGCGGCGGTGGCGGCGGTGGTGCGCAGCAAGCCCCGCAGGATCCAGCGGGAGAGGGCGAAGCGCCACACCAGAAAGAGGAGCCCCAGCACGACGAGCACCGGCACCACAGGGTGCTGATCGAGCAGGATGTGCAGCAGGGCCAGCAGGTTGCCCAGATCGTCCCCCCCCAGCGGCACCCCGTAGATGGCGATCTTCATGAAGTTGGCGAGCAGCCCGATGCCCGAGAGGGCGGTGAAGAGCAGCCCCATATAGAGGCTGAAGCCTGCGAGGGCGCAGAGGCTCCAGCCCAGCACCATGCTGCCCCAGGCGAGGTAGTAGTGCTCGGGCCGAAAGCCCGACCAGAACAGGAATTCCCCCAGCTTGAACACCACGAAGCCGTGGAGCAGCACGAAGGTGAGGTTGCCGAGCAGCAGGCTGCCTGCCACCCGGGCGCGGTAGCTTCGGCGCAGCCGCGGCAGCAGGGTCTTGAGCACGGCGGCGCTCACCAGCAGCACCAGCAGCAGGCTGGTCATCAGGTAGAGGAGGTTGAAACCGCGCTCCGGCAGGGTCTGGAGGATCTGGCTGTATTCGGCGCTCTCCGGCCTGTCTGCCAGCAGCAGCCCGATGCGCAGCTGGTAGCGGCTGTCCAGGGCGTCGTCGGGGGCGCGCAGGGCGCTGTTGAGGCTCAGGGTGCAGCGCTCCTTGCGGCACTTCTGGCGCTTGTCCACCGCCTGGCTCAGCTGATCGATGCGCACCCCTTTGTCGTTGAGCAGCTCCACCCGCACCTTGTCTCCCTCCTGCAGGGGTTTGAGCAGTTGCCACTGGCTGCGCACCACCAGATAGAAGCCCCGGTTGTCACTTTTGTAGAGCAGGCTGTAGCGATTGAGGGTCGCGATGGGCTGATCCGCCGGGCCCAGAATGAGGGGGGCGGCACGCCCGAGCCAGCTGACGGGGTTGAGCAGCGGCAGGGCGAGGGTCAGCAGCAGCAGGGCGGTCAGCAGACCCAGCAACAGCCCGGCCAGGGGCTGGGAGGCGGGGCGGTGGCCGGTGACGGGGGCATTCATAAGGGCTCATCCTTGGAGCGGTCATGGCAGCGACGACTGCCTCTATTTTGACCCGATGGTGCGTGGCTTGTTCCTTGATGTCAATTTGATGACAACAAGATGAATATTCCGTGATGAGCACTGTGAAGCAATTTGTGATCCCGATCCGCCAGGGGCACTCATTCTGTGATGAAAGCGTCATCATGAGCCTTTGCTGCTGGTCTGGGAGGGGGGCGCTGTTTAGTCTCTCAGTAACGGTTGGAGGTACATGTATGAATCCCAAAGTTGCGGCGCGTCAGGCCAGATTGCTCCAGATGCTGGAGAGCAAAGAAGAGATCCGGATCGGGCGGGAGCGGGACTGCCCCCTGCCGCTGCCCCAGCTCGTCCGGCTGACCGAGGATCACCCGGACGTCGTCAAGGTCTACGGTCACGGGCTCACCGCCGAGGTGTTCCATCTCAAGGTGGAGGGGCACCACTGGTGCCTGAAACGTTGCCGCCAGGACTCTCTGGTGGCCAATGTGGACGGCAAGACCGCCTTTCTCACCGAGCTGGAGCGGCGTCGGGAGATAGAGAGCCTGCGGGAGCTGCACCCCACCATCCTCTCCAACGTGGTCTGTACCAGTTTCGGCTCCGCCCGGGCCGGGGTGCTGGTCTCCCCCTGGTTGCGGGGGGAGCCGGTGCGCACGCTCTGCGAGCGCAACCTGGCGCAGATGCTGGCGGTGGAGGCGGAGCTGGCCCGCTGGGGCTGGTTTGACTGGGATCCGAGCCCGGGCAACCTGCTGGATGACGGCCAGCATATCTCGGTGTTCGATTTTGGCTACATGTGGCCCTTCGATCCCCTGCACGAGTTCAACTCCAACGGCCTCACCGATCCCGACTTCCACGTGCCTGAGCGGCTGGAAACCCGCACCCTCTCCGGGCTCTGGCTGGACGAGGCGGATCCCTTGCCGCTGTTTCGCCGCTGGCGCGAGCTCTGCCTCGCCTGGGCCAGGGGAGAGCTGCAATACCTGTCGCGGGAGGGGGCGAGCGCCCCCGTGCTGGCGCGGATGCAGGGACTGGTGGGGGAGTGGAGTGCGGCGCTGGCAAGCGACGAGGCGCTGGCGGCCAACTGGTGGCGCGACATGTACCGCAGCCATCGGCTCGACATCCTGGACGACCTCAGCGGCAAGAGCTGCGGCCCGCTCACCTTGCGCCGTCTCGACTGGCTGGAGCAGGCGGTACGGGAGCACTTCCCGGCCCTGGTGGACAATCTGGCCCCTGACGAAGCGGGGCTCGGTCAGGCCGGGTTGCTGCAACGGCTGGGAGGGCTGCGCGAGCAGATCCGGGCCAATCTGCTGCCCACCCGGGCCACCCTGGTCACCAGCTGATGGTGAAAGAAGAGTGACAAGAGGGGCGCCGCGGCGCCCCTCTTTGCTGAGTGGGGAAGGCCGCCCCGGGTGATGGGGCGGACGAGGCTTGTGGTGTGCCAGCGCCGGGGCGACTCAGTCGAGCAGTTCCCGGTGCAGGCAGTTGACGATGTGGCCCGCCTCGTCCTCTTTGACCAGGAAGCAGAGGTTGTGGGCGCTGGCGCCGTAGCAGATCATCCGGATGTTGTGCTCGCGGATGGCGTCGAACACCTGGCTGCCCACCCCGGCCGCTTCGCTCATGCGGTTGCCGATGAGCGCCACCAGGGCGAAACCGGTCTCCACTTCCACCTTGCACAGCTGGCCGAGCTCCGCCAGCACCTTGTCGTTCAGGATGGGTTCGCCGTTGCTCTGGCTGCCGGTGTGATCCAGGGTCAGGGAGACGCTCACCTCGGAGGTGGTGATGAGATCCACCGAGATGCGGTGACGGGCCAGGACGCCGAACACCTCGGCCAGGAAGCCGTAGGCGTGGAACATGTTGAGGCTGTGCAGGGTCACCAGCACCTGCTGGCGGCGCAGGGCCACGGCCCGGAACAGCGGGTTGCTGCGGGTGGTGGCGCGGATCCAGGTGCCACCGGCGGCGGGATCCTTGGCGGAGCCCACGAACACCGGGATGTCCTGGCGCAGCGCGGGTTGCAGGGTAGCCGGGTGCAGCACCTTGGCGCCGAAGGTGGCCATCTCCGCCGCCTCCACGAAGCTGATTTCGGGGATGGGGCGGGCGCGGGTAACCAGGCGGGGATCCGTGGTGTAGATGCCGGGCACGTCGGTCCAGATCTCGATGCTGCCAGCGTCCAGTGCCTCGGCCAGGAGGGCCGCGCTGTAGTCGGAGCCGCCACGGCCGAGGGTGGTAGTGCGGCCATCGCCGTCGGCACCGATGAAGCCCTGGGTGATGACCAGGCTGTCACCCAGCAACGGGCCCACCGCCTGCTGGCAGAGGGCGCGGGTCGCCGCGAGATCCACGGTGGCCTTGCCAAAGCGGCTGTCGGTGCGCAGCAGTTGGCGCGCATCCTGCCACTGGGCCTTGACCCCGCGCTGGTGCAGGAGTTCGGTGAAGAGACGGGTGGACATCAGCTCGCCGCAGGCGATGAGGCGATCGGCGAGTTCGGCGTCGGTGTGCTGACTGGCCTGACGGGCCATGGTGCGAATGTCGCCGAGCTGGGCATGGATGAGGGCGCTCACGTCGCTCGGGTTGCCAAGGGCGGCCAGAATGGCCAGCTGGATGTCGGCAAGCCTGGCAAGCTGGGCATCCTGTCCGGCTTCGTCCAGTTCACCCTGAGCCAGGCTCACCAGCAGGTTGGTGACGCCGGCGCTGGCGCTCAGCACCACCACCCGGGTCGCCGGATTGGCCAGCACCACGTCGGCGCAGTGGTTCATGGCCGCGGCATTGGCGACGCTGGTTCCGCCAAACTTGGCGACATTGATCGGGTTCATTGCATACTCCTGTCTCAAGGTGAAAATCCGGTTTCATCGGGCAAATAGAGAGGAGGAGGCAAAAAATGGCAGGAAAACGCGAGGATCCCGGCCAGAAGCACTCCACCTGCAGAGCCCATCCCGTACCCGCCCCAAGTGGGGCGCGGTGTGGGATGACCACTACCGATGACAACCCGGGGGATTCAGCCCCCGCAGCCGACGTGGCGGTGTCCAGTCACTCGCCTCGTCTCGGCGCTGCTCCCCCTGACCCAAGTTCACCGGACACTGGTGTCCTCCCCTGGGCTGCCTGGGCAGCGCTCCTCTTCTGGTGCCACCTGTGACAGGTGGCGTGCATGTACAAATACCTTGGTCTGGATTGCACTGTCAATCGAGTTCGTAAAAAAGAACAAAATTGACGGTAACCAGGCACAAGATCAATCAGTTACGAAATGGTCTTGGACAAAACCTTGGAGCGACGCTGCCAGTTGTAGAAGCGCTGGCGCTCCACCGGCAGATCTTCGACTTCCAGGGGATCGAAGCCCCGCTCCCGGAACCAGTGGATGGAGCGGGTGGTGAGCACGAACAGGCGACGGATGCCGAGCCGCCTGGCCCGTTCGGCCACCTTGGCGATCAGGGTGTCTCCCCGGTTGGAGTTGCGATACTCCGGGTGGATGGCGACGCAGGCCATCTCGGCCATGGCTTCTTCCATGAAGCAATAGAGCGCGGCGCAGCCGATGATGAGGCCGTCCCGCTCGATGATGGTGAACTTGTCTATCTCCATCTCCAGCTGCTCCCGGGAGCGGCGCACCAGGATCCCTTCCTCTTCCAGCGGACGGATGAGATCCAGGATGCCGCCGATGTCCTCAATGGTAGCGGCCCGGGCCCGCTCGGCGCTTTCGCGCACGATCTGGGTACCCAGCCCCTCGCGGCTGAACAGCTCCTGCAGCATGGCGCCGTCGTCCTGATAGCTCACCAGGTGGGAGCGGGGTACGCCACCCCGGCAGGAGGCGATGGCCGCGCGCAGGTAGCGGGCGGTGCCTGACATCTCTTCCCCCGCCTGCTCCAGCGCCACCAGCAGCTCTTCGGCCTGCTCGGGGAAGAGCTCGGAGATGGCCTCCCCGTGCCTGTCCATTACCCCCTGGGTGCTGCTGAAGCAGATGAGCTTGTCGGCTTTGAGATCCACCGCCACCCGGCGGGCTACCTCTTCCGAGCTCAGGTTGAAGCTCTCGCCGGTGACCGAGCAGCCAATGGGGGAGATGAGCACCAGGCCGTGCTGATCCAGCTGGCGGGTGATCCCCTCCACATCGATGCGACGCACCCGGCCGCTGTGGCAGAAGTCGATGCCGTCATCCACACCCAGCGGCTGGGCGGTGACGAAGTTGCCGCTCACCACGCTGATGCGGGCCCCCTGCATGGGTGTGTTGGCGAGCCCCATGGAGAGCTGGGCGGTGATGTCGTATTGCAGACCGCCGCACACCTGCTTGATGATGGCGAAACTGGCATCGTCGGTGACCCGGATCCGCTTGTGATACTGGGCCTGGATGCCGGCGCGGGCCAGGGCCTCGTCATTTTGCGGACGCGAACCAAACACCAGTACCAGGCGGATCCCCAAGGTCTGCAGCAGGGCGATGTCGCTGACGATGTTGGCGAAATTGGGGTGACAAATGGCTTCCCCGCCGATCATCAGGACGAAGGTGGCACCCCGGTGCACATTGACATAAGGGGTGGATTGCCGAAAGGCATGGACCAAGCTGGGTTCGCGTTCACGCACGTGTTTCATTCCATAAAAAAGCAGCAATTTGCCCAATATATGAAAATAAATTCACAAATCAAGACTAAATATCGACTTGGTGTTTTTTTGTCGCCATTTTGACCAGTGCGGGCGGGGAGGGGAAGACGCAGGCGAGGGCGGGAGGGTCGCCCCGGGGGCCGCTCCCTGGTTGATCCGGGCTAATAACCTGATATCTTCGGTGTTCCTTTTCGTCAGCCGCATTGCGCGGGGTTTTATACAAGGACAGGGCATATGGAGCAGATTATTTCACCGGCAGAGGCGCTGCCGGGACGGCGGGAAGCGCTGGAGATTGGCCAGGTGCACGCAGTAAACGGCCACCCGACCCAGGGGCCCTGGCCCGAGGGGATGGAGCTTGCCTGGTTCGGCATGGGCTGTTTCTGGGGTGTGGAGCGTCTGTTCTGGCAGCAGCCCGGGGTCTATTCCACCGCCGCCGGGTATCAGGGGGGGCTGACCCCCAATCCCACCTACAAGGAGGTGTGCAGCGGCCTGACCGGCCACGCCGAGACGGTGCAGGTGGTGTTCGATCCCAAGGTCATCAGCTATGGGGATCTCGTGAAGCTGTTCTGGGAACACCATGATCCGGCCCAGGGGATGCGCCAGGGTGGCGACATCGGCACCCAGTATCGCTCCGTCATCTTCGTCGGGGACGACACCCAGGAGGCGATTGCCCAGCAGAGCCTGGCCGCCTACCAGCAGGCCATGACGGCGAGCGGTGACGGGCGCACCATCACCACCCGCATCCTGCCGCTGGCCCCCTTCTATTACGCCGAGGATTATCACCAGCAATATCTGGAGAAGAATCCCGAGGGGTATTGCGGCCTGGGGGGCATCGGCGTCTGCCTGCCTCCCAGCCTGAATCGCTGAGGCGTCATTGCATACCACGGGGGCCATCAGGCCCCCGTGTCATTGTGATGAAAAATAATTGAAAAAAATGCGTCAGGTGGGGAACTAAACTGAACCCTGGCTGACCAACAGGGTAGCGACCACGGATGGTTGCCAAGACCAGACACATTTTTTTGCCCCGAAATTCATTACTCTGACAAGCGCGATGAATTGACAATGCTAGCAAGCAGGGCTGCCCGATGAGGCGGCCCTTTTCATTGGGCGTCCCGCCTCACTCCTCGCCTCATTGCATCTCGTCCCCTTGCCGTCACGGCAGGGGGGGGGTCAGCTGATGGTGCTGTCGAACAGGTTCTTGATGAGGTCGATGAACTCGATGAGGAAGGCTTGCTGGGCTTCGCTGGGGGCGGACAACCAGACGGCGGAGAGCACCTCTTCCAGGTCGGCGACCACGGCATCGGCCTCCTGCATGATCAGGAAGCGCACCTTGGGGTCGAGCTGGGGGTTCTGCTCGCAGATGGCCATCAGGTTGTCGGCCACCCGGCTGCTCACCAGATCCTCGATGGTCTGGGCGCCGCCGCCTTGTTGCTGGCTCTCGAACAGACCCAGACTCTCTACCAGATACTCGATCAGCGCAATGTAACCGTCGCTCTCTACCACCATGATGGCTGCCCTTTCTTCATTGCCTTGGGGAAATGGTGCGTATTTTAGTGGCTGAACCCGTCATGGCAAGCGGCAGTGGAGCCGATGGCGGATAAATTGGACACCGCCGCGCTCCACCGTCTCCAATCCGGTCAGCAGGAAGCCGTGACGCAGGAAGAGAGCGAGGCTGAAGGCGCTCGCCTCCGTGGTGAGGCTGCCAAGTCCCATCTGGCTGGCGGCTGCCAGCACCCGCTCCAGCAGCAGGGTGCCGAGCCCCTGGCGCGGATGATCCGCGCTCACGTAGAGCAGGCTGAGATGACCGTCATCGCTCAGGGTGGCAAAGCCAAGGGGCACATCGTCTTGCTCGATGACCCAGCCATGGTGCTCGCGCAACTGGCTGGCAAGCCCCGGGTGATGGGCGCCCCTGGCCCACTGCTCCACCTGCTCCGGGCTATAGTGTGCAGGCCCCAGGCGGCGTACCGACTGCTCGAACAGATCCAAAAGCCTTGGTATGTGCGCCTCCTCGAGGGGGACGATGCGAGGAGAAGAAAGAGACGGCATGGATCAACCCTCCCTGATGGTCGCGCGGGGGGCCTGGGGCCGCTTCGCCCTGGGCAGACCCGCCACCACCCGCTCATAGGAGTGGACTATCCAGCCCTGCCAGAGATCGTCAGACAGGCCTTCACTCAGGGTCACCGTATTCCAGTGCTGCTTGTTCATGTGCCAGCCCGGTTTCACCTCGGGGTGGATCTCCCGCAGCAGCAGGGCGAGCTCGGGTTCGCACTTCAGGTTGATGGAGAGGGGCTCCGCCTGCCAGTCCACCAGGGCAAACATCTTGCCGGCGATGCGGTAGACCAGGATCTCCGGGCCGAAGGGGGTGTCCTCGGTGGCGCCGGGCTGGCTGAGCAAAAATTCACGCAATTGAACGAGGGTCATGGGGACTCCAGGCTGGTCCGATCATGGTGGAAGCATGTTCACCGGGGTGAGCCTTCTGTTAATATGCGCGCCGAGTATACCCCCCATCACCCCGGGAGCCCATGAGATGTTGTACCACAAGACCTTTGAACTGGGTCCCGATCGGGATTGGGTGGTGTTCGTGCACGGTGCGGGCGGCAGCTCCTCCATCTGGTTCAAGCAGTTGCGGGCCTACCGGGAGCACTTCAACGTGCTGCTGCTGGACCTTCGCGGTCACGGCCAGTCCAACCAGCTGCAGCAGGTGGTAAAGGGGCACTACAGCTTTCGGGCCGTGACCGAGGACATCCTGCGCCTGCTGGATCACCTGCGTATCCCCCACGCCCATTTTGTCGGCATCTCCCTTGGCACCATCCTCATCCGCCACCTGGCGGAGCTTCGCCCCGAGCGGGTCAAGAGCATGGTGCTCGGCGGTGCCATCCTGCGTCTCGACATCCGCTCCCGGGTGCTGGTGCAGCTTGGCCGCCTCGGCCAGCACTTCCTGCCCTACATGTGGCTCTACCGCCTGTTCGCCTTCATCATCATGCCGCGCCAGCACCATCAGGAGTCCCGCAACCTCTTCGTGCGCGAGGCCAGAAAGCTGTGCCAGAAGGAGTTCAAGCGCTGGTTCCGTCTCGCCACCGAGGTGAACCCCCTGATGCGCTACTTTCGAGAGCGGGCCCTACCCATTCCCACCCTCTACGTGATGGGGGAGGAGGATCACATGTTCCTCGCCCCGGTGCGCGAGCAGGTAGCCCGCGACCCTTACAGCCGCCTCGAAATCATCGAAAAGTGCGGCCATGTCTGCAACGTGGAGCAGCCGGATCACTTCAACCGCCAGTCCCTGGCGTTTCTCTCCCGTCAGGCGGCGTCATCCGCCCTCTGAGGCCCGGCAAGGGCCTCAGATGAAGTAGTGGCCAATCTCCAGATAGCGCTGGCGGATGTGCTCGATGAGCAGCCTTATCTTGCGCGGCGGCTGGCGGGTGAAGGGGTAGACGGCGTAGATGCCGAGCTTCTTGCCCACCTGATCGGGAAACAGGTCCACCAGATCCCCCTGCATCAGGTCGTGATAGACCAGACAGCGCGGCACATAGACGATGCCGCGCCCCCCCAGCGCCGCCTTGCGCAGGGCGCCGGCGTTGTCGGTTGAAAAGCTCCCCGACACCGACACCAGATAGTTGCCCTCTTCCCCCTTGAAGGCCCACTCCGAGGCCCCCGTGCTCTGGTAGGCGTAGCGCAGGCAGTTGTGGGTGAGCAAGTCTGACGGCTCCCGCGGCGCCCCGAAGCGGCGCACGTAGGCGGGGGCGGCGCAGATGACCCACTGGGAGTCGAGGATGTGGCGGGCAATCAGGCTCGAGTCATCCAGATAGCCGGTGCGAATGACCAGGTCGAACCCCTCTTCCACCAGGTTGACGAAGCGGTTGTCCAGCGACATCTCCACCGTGAGCCCCGGGTGCTGCTGGCAAAAATCGGCCACCGCATCGGCGAGCAAGAGCTCCCCCGAGATGGTGGGCACCGACATCCGCACATGACCGCTCACCTTTTCACCAAATCCCGCCACCGCGTCGAAGGCGTCCAGTGCGGCGGCCTTCACATTTTTGGCACCTTGATAGAGCGCCTTGCCCGCCTCGCTCAGGGTGAGCCGGCGGGTGGTGCGATAGAGGAGCTGGACCCCGAGCTCCTCCTCAAGACGCCCGATCCGCTTGCTAACCACTGAATTTGTCAGGGAATTTTGTTCCGCTACCTTGCTGAAGGATCCGGCCTCCACCACCTGGGCGAAGAGGATGAGGTCGTCGGTACTGGCCATATTGATCAACTTTTGGAACGAATGTTGTTCATTATTTCCATATATCGCGAAAAAGGAACAGGGTAAGGTCACGTCCGCTTAACAAAACAACAACAAGGTGCGCCTCTGCACCCCTCTGGACAAGGACGCAATGATGACAGACACCCTGCTGGCCCTGGTGGCCTTCTCGCCGATCCTGGTGGCCGCCGTGCTGCTGGTCGGCCTCAACTGGCCCGCCAAGCGCGCCATGCCCGTCGCCTTCCTGTTGACCGTGTTCATCGCCCTCTGGGGCTGGCAGATGAGCCCAACCCGGGTCTTCGCCTCCACCCTGCAGGGGCTGGTGATCACGGTGACCGTGCTCTGGATCGTGTTCGGCGCCATCCTGATGCTCAACACCCTCAAACACACCGGCGCCATCACCGCCATTCGCGGCGGTTTTACCAACATCTCGCCGGACAGGCGCATCCAGGCCATCATCATCGCCTGGTGCTTCGGCGCCTTTATCGAAGGGGCCTCGGGTTTTGGCACCCCGGCCGCCATCGCCGCGCCGCTGCTGGTGGCCATCGGTTTTCCGGCGCTGGCCGCCGTGCTGCTCGGCATGATGATCCAGTCCACCCCGGTGTCGTTCGGCGCGGTGGGCACCCCCATCCTGGTGGGCATCAACAAGGGGCTGGATAACCAGGCCATCGGCCAGACCCTGAGCGCCGGTGGCAGCAGCTGGGACATCTATTTGCAGCAGGTGACCACCAACGTGGCCCTCATTCACGCCACCGTCGGCACCCTGATGCCGGTGCTGATGGTGATGATGCTGACCCGCTTCTTCGGCCGCAACCGCAGCTGGACAGAGGGGCTCTCCATCCTGCCCTTCGCGATATTCGCCGGGCTCGCCTTCACCGTCCCCTATGCCCTCACCGGCATGCTGCTCGGCCCCGAGTTCCCGTCCCTCATCGGCGGTCTGGTGGGGCTGGCCCTGGTGGTGACGGCGGCGCGAGCCGGTTTTCTGGTGCCCAAGAACTCCTGGGATTTCGCCCCCGAGAACGAGTGGCCCGCCGAGTGGCTGGGTTCCCTCAAGCTCGATCTCAAAGAGGCCGCTGGTCGCCCCATGTCGCTCATGCTGGCCTGGCTCCCCTATGTGGCGCTGGCGCTCCTGCTGGTGGCGAGCCGGGTGAGCCCGGAGTTCAAGGCAAGCCTCTTGTCGGTGAGCCTCGCCTTCACAGACCTCTTGGGGGAGAAGGGGGTCAGCGCGTCCATTGAGCCGCTCTACCTGCCGGGGGGCCTGCTGGTACTTTGCGCCCTGCTCGCCACCTGGCTGCAGTCGCGCTCCCTCGCCCCCTTCGGTCGGGCATTGGGGGAGTCCAGCCGCACCCTGATCGGCGCCGGTTTCGTGCTCATCTTCACCGTGCCCATGGTGCGCATCTTCATCAACTCCGGCGTCAACGGGGCGGATCTCGCCAGCATGCCGGTGACCACCGCGAATTTTGCCGCCGGGCTGGTGGGGGAGTTCTTCCCTGCGCTCAGCGCCACCATCGGCGCGCTGGGGGCCTTTATCGCCGGCTCCAACACGGTATCGAACATGATGTTCAGCCAGTTCCAGTTCGAGGTGGCCCAGACCCTGGGGGTCTCCACCGCCGCCATGCTGGCCCTGCAGGCAGTCGGCGCGGCTGCGGGCAACATGATCGCCATTCACAACGTGGTGGCGGCCTCGGCCACCGTGGGGCTGCTCGGCCGTGAGGGGGCGACGCTGCGCAAGACGGCGCTGCCGACCCTCTACTACCTGCTGGTCACCGGCCTTATCGGGCTGGTGCTCATGTACAGCTTCCACATCTCGGACGCACTGCTGCAGCTCAAGTAAGGAGAGCAAGTGATGAAGGTAATGCGGGTCTACCCGGCCAAGCCGGCCGATGTCTATCTCTACGCCACCTGTCTGGTGGACCTGTTCGACCCGGTGGCGGGGCTCGATGCCATCGCCCTGATCGAGCGGGAAGGGATAAGGGTGCACTTTGTCGAGAAACAGACCTGCTGCGGGCAGCCGGCCTACACCTCGGGTCACGAGGAGGAGGCGCGCAAGGTGGCGCAAAGCCAGATGGCGCTCTTCCCCGAGCCCTGGCCGGTGGTGGTGCTGTCGGGCTCCTGCGGCGGCATGATGCACCACCACTACCGCCGCCTCTTCCCCGAGAGCCCCGAGGTGGCCGATTTTTGCGATCGGGTGTTCGAGCTCACCGAGTTTCTGGCCCGGGTCTGCCGGGTGCGCTGGCACGGGGTGGGGGAGGCGAGCATCGTCATGCACACCTCCTGCTCGGCCCGGCGCGAGATGCAGGTACACACCACGGCCCGCAGCCTGCTGGGGCAGCTCGATGGCGTCACCTTGCATGAACAGGCCTACGAGAGCGAGTGCTGCGGTTTTGGCGGCACCTTCTCGGTGCGCCACCCCCACATCAGCCAGGCCATGGTGGAGGACAAGACCCGCCACCTGCTGGCCACCGGCGCCGACACCTTGGTGAGCGCCGACTGGGGGTGCCTCTTGAACATCAAGGGATCCCTGGCCTATCAGGGCAGGATCTTGCCTGCCACCCACCTGGCGAGCTTCCTGCTCGCCCACAGCCGCCCCGACAGTGACGAAATAGCTCATAACGGCGCCGCTGTTAGCGATTTGGCTCATACCAAAGAGGCCCAGCCCCATGTCTGATCACGCCAAGTATTCGCCGCGCCGCTTCCATCCCCAGGCCGAGGCGGCCCTGGCCGACCCCGTGCTGCGCCAGAATTTTCGCGGCGCCATGGATTACCTGCGCGCCAAGCGCCGGGATGCCTTCGCCGACCCGCAGGAAGAAGCGGCGGTGCGCGATGCGGCGGAGCAAATTCGCCAGCGCTGTCTCTCGCGCCTGCCGGACCTTTTGGAGCAGCTCGAAGCCAACTGTGAGCGCAACGGCATCCGGGTGCACTGGGCCCAGACGCCGGCCGAGGCCAACGCCATCATCCTCGGTATCGCCCAAAAAAACGGGGTGAGCAGCATCGTCAAGGGCAAGTCCATGGTGAGCGAGGAGGTAGGCTTCAACCACGAGATGGCGCGCCACGGCATCCGCTGCCTTGAGAGCGACATGGGGGAGTTTATCGTCCAGCTCGACGGCGACACCCCGTCCCACATCATCATGCCCGCCATCCACAAGAACAAGCAGGAGGTGAGCGACACCTTCGCAAGCAACCTGGAAGGCTTCACCCCCACCACGGACGTGGACGCCCTGATCCAGACCGGGCGGCGGGCCCTGCGCGAAGAGTTTCGCCGCGCCGGCATGGGGCTCTCCGGCGTCAACTTCGCGGTGGCCGAGACCGGCAGCCTGTGTCTCGTCGAGAACGAGGGCAACGGGCGTATGTGCACCACGGTGCCGAAAGTGCACGTGGCCATCACCGGCATCGAGAAGGTGGTGGAGTGCTTATCCGACGTGCCGCCCCTCTACAGCGCCCTGACCCGCTCGGCCACCGGTCAGGCCATCACCACCTACTTCAACGTCATCAGCGGCCCGCGCCGGGCAGGGGAGCTGGACGGCCCGGACGAGGTGCACCTAGTGCTGCTCGACAACGGCCGCAGCCAGGCTTACCGGGACGAAGAGCTGCGCAAGACCCTGCAGTGCATCCGCTGCGGCGCCTGCATGAACCACTGCCCGGTCTACACCCGCATCGGCGGCCACGCCTACGGCACCATCTACCCGGGTCCCATTGGCAAAATCATCTCCCCCCATCTGCTGGGGCTGGAAAGCACGAGCGATCTGGTGACCGCATCGAGCCTGTGCGGTGCCTGCGGCGAGGTGTGCCCGGTGCGCATCCCCATTCCCGACATGTTGCAGCGCCTGCGCCGGGAGGCCAAGCACGACGCACAGCCCGGTCACGAACCGCTGGCGGGGCAGGGGGCGGCCAGGAGCCGACTCGAGACTCTTGCCATGCAGGGCTTTGCCTTTGCCGCTACCCACCCGCGCCTCTACCACGCCGCAACCGGGGTGGCCGGTCGCCTGCGGGGCTTGATGCCCAAACACCTGGGCCCCTGGACCCAGTGCCGCGAAGCACCCCAACCCGCCCCCCAGAGCCTGCACGCCCTGCTGCGCCAGAAGAAGAAGGAGTCCTGAGATGTCGAGCAAAGAGGCCATATTAAGCCGCCTGCGCGGCGCCGCCACCCCCATTGCCCACGCCCCCCATGGCTGGCAGCCCTGGCGCGGGGAGGATGAACAGGAACGGCGCGAGCGCTTTGTTGCCGGGATCAGCGCCAGCCACGCCGAGATCCTCACAGTCCAACAGGCAACCCTGGCCCGGGATCTGGCCGCCTGGCTGGATGAAGAGGGCGTGACGAGCCTGGCATGTGGCCAGGGTGGCCGCTGGCAGGCGGTGGTTGCGGCCGCCTGCGCCGGGCGATCTGTGTTGACCCCCTCTGGCGAGTTCGCGAGCTGGAAGGACGATCTGTTCGACGTCTGTCAGGCGGGCATCACCCACTGCGCGGGGGCCATCGCCGATACCGGCACGCTCGTATTGCTGCCCGATGGCAGCGAGCCGCGCACTATTTCGCTTGTGCCCCCCTGCCATATCGCCCTGCTGGCGGCTTCCACTATCGCCGACAACCTGGCGGGGCTGGTGGCGGCCGGGCGCTGGCAGCAGGCCATGCCCACCAATCTGCTGCTGGTCTCCGGCCCCTCCAAGACCGCCGACATCCAGCAGACCCTGGCCTACGGCGCCCACGGCCCGAGTCGCCTCTTGGTCGTGCTGGTGGAGGATTGCTGATGGGCTGGAATGAATTTGACGCAGCAGTGCTCTCGCGCATCCCGCCCGAGCGGCTGGTGAGCGACCCGGACTTGCGATTGGCCCACGGCACGGACGCCAGCTTCTACCGGCTGGTGCCCGAGCGCATCGTGCGCCTCGACTCTTTGGATGAAGTGCGCTTCGTGCTGTCGGTGTGCCGCGAATTGGGCCTGCCGTGCACCTTTCGCGCCGCCGGCACCAGTCTCTCGGGCCAGGCCCTGAGCGATTCGGTGCTCATCACCCTGACCGACAGCTGGCGCGGCCACCGCATTCTGGACGAGGGCGAGCGCATCGCCCTGCAACCCGGGGTGATCGGCGCCGATGCCAACCGCTATCTGGCGCCCCTGGGGCGCAAGATTGGGCCGGATCCCGCCTCCATCAACGCCTGCAAGCTGGGCGGCATCGCCGCCAACAACGCGAGCGGCATGTGCTGCGGCACCGCCCACAACAGCTATCACACCTTGCACGCCATGACGTTGCTGCTGGCCGATGGCACCGTGCTGGAGAGCGGCGACCCCCAGAGCCGCGCCGCCTTGGCGGCCAGGCGCCCGGAGCTGCTCTCGGGGCTCGCCGCCCTGCGCGCCGAGGTGCTGGCGAACGCCGAGCTTGCCGCCAAGATCCGCCACAAGTACCGGCTCAAGAACACCACCGGCTACGCCATCAATGCCCTGCTCGACCATGAGGACCCTGTCGATATCCTCACCCACCTGATGATCGGATCGGAGGGGACCCTCGGCTTTATCGCCGAGGTGGTGCTCGACACCGTGCCCGAGTACCCCCACAAGGCCTCGGCCCTGCTGGTGTTCCGGGACGCCGAGCAGGCGTGTCTGGCCACCTCGCGCCTGAAAAGTGCGCCGGTGGCAGCGGTGGAGCTGATGGATGGGCGCTCCCTGCGCTCGGTGGCGGGCAAGCCCGGTCTGCCGGACTTTATCAAGGTGCTGGACCTGGCTGCCTGCGCCCTGCTTGTCGAGGTGCATGGGGAATCGAAGGAAGAGTTGGTGGATCGCTGCGAGCAGGTGACGGCCATGGCCGCCGAGTTCGCCCAGGTCGCCTCTGTGCCTTTTACCAGCGACAGCGCCGGGCTCTGGGCCATCTTAAATGCGAAAGGGGACTCCC
This sequence comes from Aeromonas sp. QDB68, assembly GCF_027707405.1. Lineage (NCBI taxonomy): Bacteria > Pseudomonadati > Pseudomonadota > Gammaproteobacteria > Aeromonadales > Aeromonadaceae > Aeromonas > Aeromonas sp. QDB68. Next base: position 18,168 of record NZ_JAPCIQ010000082.1, read on the forward strand.
TCCGACGTAGGTGGGAGGGGAATTTCGCCGGGGCGTCAGCCCCGCTGG
>NZ_JAPCIQ010000083.1:0-17811 GCF_027707405.1 Aeromonas sp. QDB68
TTGGGGCATGCAGTCGTGGCAAGCCCTCCGATGCCATATCGGCTCTTGAAGCTGGCTGAGGGTCATGGGTAATCAGGTAGCCATTAGGGAGGCGCTGGAATGCCGCAAGTCATGGAATCGAAAATCGCTGATACCAGATTTGACTAGGCAGACTCGCCAGTGGTGATCGAACTCAGCAAAAGGCCCGTACAGCTTGCCAGGGTGAGGGAATAGGTAGGCATCGCCAACCTGCCGGAATGGCATCAGCTCTTCAAGGACGGCTGTTGTGAGGGTTAGCGTCCGCCTGTCTCCGTTCTTGGTTTGCTCTAGGTGTGCAGTCTTGCGCTGAAAATCTATGTCCGACCATTTCAAATTGATCAGCTCGCTGCGCCGTGCCCCTGTAGCTAGCGCCATATGGATTAGCAGGTGCAGACGCTCCCAACGGCTATTGCTAGCGGCATCGAGTAGACGGCCTATCTCGGCATCAGATAAAAAGCGGGTACGCCCTGCGCTTTCAGCTTGCTGGCGAATCTCACGGGCGGGATTGTGCTTGGTGTCGTGCCGATCATTAAACCATTCAAACAGAGCGGATATGGCGGCCTTATAGCGGTTGATGGTGGCGGGGGACTTCTCGTCTTTGGCTAGCGCAACTAAGGCGTCTTTGATGTGTTGGCGCTGGATCTTGCCCACAGGCTACAGGCTTGTCACCCAAGCGATCAGACCACCAGACAAGGCGCTGAATGCCAGAAGTATCACGACCAGTGTACTGATCGAGATAATCGCGGATTGCATCAGAAAGGGGGATTGTAGTGAGGGAGACGGACGTCATGGCGTCCGCTAGGTCATCGCACACAGTGAGGCGCGACAAAAACGCTTCCGCATCTTTTTTTCTCGGAAACGACTTATCTATGCGCTGACCATTGCGCATCATTTGAACTCGGTAAGTCTTGCCGCGCTTACCGGATACGGTTCGTACTTGTGCCATGGTTAAAACCTCTTTCGCGTAATTTCGCGTTATGTGAGTGTCTTAACCGCAGTTTCAGAGCTTCTAGCGCCGCACTTGCCACGCTAACCTGTTGACCAGACAGGATTTTTAATGGTGCCTGAGGCCGGAATCGAACCGGCACGACGCGAACGTCGAGGGATTTTAAATCCCTTGTGTCTACCGATTTCACCACTCAGGCACCGCAATCGGTATCAAGTCCGCGGGCGGGCTTGTCAATATGGAGGCACGTTCCGGAGTCGAACCGGACTAAACGGATTTGCAATCCGCTGCATAACCGCTTTGCTAACGCGCCATGCAAAAGAGAGGAACTCTCTATTGTCTGAATTTGGAGCGGGAAACGAGACTCGAACTCGCGACCCCGACCTTGGCAAGGTCGTGCTCTACCAACTGAGCTATTCCCGCATCGGTCTGGCTGACTGCCTGACTGTGAGAACGCATTCTAGCGATGTTCCCCGCCCAGTCAACCAAAAACATTTAATACGCTGATCGTTCGGGTGTTTTTTACCCTTGTCCCACACTTTTGCAGCTCATGGCCGTTTCTCGGCGCCAGTGGCAGAGAAACGGCCATCTTCCCGTTTGGACTAGAACCGGGAGTGGTAGCTGAGATCGCCCCAGGCGGCCTTCATGTACTGGAACATGGACCAGAAGGTGAGCACGGTGGCCACGTAGAGCAGCACATAGGCGAGCCACACCATCCAGATGTCGTATTGCCAGATGAGGCCGGTGAGCGACACCATCTGGATCATGGTCTTCCATTTGCCAATCCAGCTGACGGCCACCGAGGAGCGCTTGCCAAGCTCGGCCATCCATTCACGCAGGGCGGAGATGATGATCTCCCGGCCAATCATGGTCATGGCGGGGATGGTGACCCAGACGGTGTTGTAGTGCTCGACGATGACCACCAGGGCCGACGCCACCATGATCTTGTCGGCCACCGGATCGAGGAAGGCGCCAAAGGCGGTGGACTGGTTCAGCTTGCGGGCAAGATAGCCGTCAAACCAGTCGGTTGCGGCCGCCAGGATAAAGACGATGGCCGCCGCCATGTAGGACCACTGATAGGGAAGGTAGAACAGGATGACGAAGACGGGGATGAGCAAAATCCGAAAGAACGTCAGCAGGTTAGGAATATTTGTCATTATTTTCAGCCACTTCTTGTATGCCGCTACATGGTAGCCCCAAGCCGATCGCGGATGCAACCGAACTGGCGCCCGCCTTGGTCCATTAATCCATCAATAACCTCAGGATGCCGGTCATTATGGCATTTGGGAGCCCCCTGCGTCACGGCTCTTGTGCGCAGGCGGCACGCCCTGATGCCCCCTGGCGTGACCACCTTCACACCAAAGGCAGCGCTAGAGCGAGTGCAATGCGTCGTGGATGGACTGGGCCAACTCCTGGCTGATGCCGGGCACCTTGGCCAGCTCGTCCACCCCGGCTTTTTTCACCTCCTGCAGGCCACCCAGGTATTTGAGCAGCGCCTGCCGCCGTTTCGGTCCCACCCCGGGAATGTCTTCCAGGGTACTGGTGGTACGCGCCTTTGCCCGTCTGGCCCGGTGGCCGGTGATGGCGAAGCGGTGGGATTCATCGCGAATGTGCTGGATGAGGTGCAGGGCGGGCATGTCCGCCGGCAGGTGCAGCTCTTCGTGACTATCCCCCAGGATCAGGGTCTCCAGCCCCGCCTTGCGGGTCACCCCCTTGGCGATGCCCACCAGGAGCGGATACTTGCCGCCGAGAAACTCCAACTGGCGCGCCAGGATCTCCTCGGCGCGGCGCAGCTGGCCAAGACCGCCGTCGATGAAGAGCACGTCCGGCACCTTGTCCGGCTCCTGCTGCTTGCCAAAGCGGCGCTCCAGCGCCTGCTCCATGGCGGCGTAGTCATCGCCACCGGTGATGCCGTCGATATTGAAGCGGCGGTACTCGGAGCTGAGCGGCCCCTCCCGGTTGAACACCACGCAGGAGGCCACGGTGCGCTCCCCCATGGTGTGGGAGATGTCGAAACACTCCATGCGGGCGATGGGGGTCTCGAGCTCCAGCAGCTCCTCCAGCTGATCGTAACGGGCGGTGATGGTGCTCTTGTGGGCGAGGCGCGAGCGCAGCGCGGTCTGGGCGTTGATGGCGGCGAGCTTGATGAAGCGGGCCCGCTCGCTGCGGGTCCGGCTCACCACCCGCACCTTGTAGCCAGCAGTCTGGCTCAGGGTCTCGGCGATGACGCTCTCATCCTCCAGCGCCACGTCCAGCAGCACCTCGCTCGGGATCTGCCGCCCCCCCTGCCCCGACAGGTAGATCTGCAGCAGGAAGGATTGCACCACCTCTTCCAGCGGCGTGTCGGCCGGCACCTTGGGGAAGTAGCTGCGCGAGCCCAGCACCTTGCCCTGGCGGATGAAGAGCACGTGGATGCAGGCGGTCCCCTGCTCAAAGGCGACCCCCACCACGTCGAGCTCGTCCAGCACGTTGCCGCTCACCGACTGCTGCTCGGTGACCCGGCGCAGGGCCTGGATCTGATCCCGATAGCGGGCCGCCTCCTCGAAGCGCAGATCGCCGCTGGCGGACTCCATCTTGCCCACCAGTTCCCCTATCACCTGCTGGTTCTTGCCCGCGAGGAACAGCTTGGCCAGTGCCACCTGCTGGGCGTATTCCGCCTCGCTCACCAGCCCCGCCACGCAGGGGCCGGCGCAGCGCTTGAGCTGGTAGAGCAGGCAGGGGCGGGTGCGGTTGGCATAGACCGCATCCTCGCACTGGCGCACCGGAAAGATCTTCTGCATCAGGTGCAGGCTCTCTCGCACCGCACCGCCGGAAGGATACGGACCGAAATACTCCCCCTTCACCTTGCGGGCACCGCGATGGACACCGATACGCGGGTGCTGATGGTCGGTGATGATGATCCAGGGGTAGGACTTGTCGTCCCGCAGCAGCACGTTGTAGCGAGGCTGGTACTGCTTGATGAGGTTGTGCTCGAGGATCAGCGCCTCGGTCTCGGTGTGGGTGACCGTTACCTGCACGTCGGCGATCTGGCGCACCAGGGTGCGGGTCTTGATGCTGTCGACGTTGACCCGAAAATAGGAGGCGAGCCGTTTTTTCAGATCCTTGGCCTTGCCCACGTAGATGACGGTGCCGCCGCTGTCGTACATGCGGTAGACGCCGCTCTGGTGGGTGACGGCGCCGAGAAACGCCTTGCTGTCGAAGAGAGGTTCAGACGAGGTCATGCTGGCTCCGGCAACGGGCAAGGGACTGGGTCAGCGTCTGCGGCAAACAGGGATAGGAAAAGAGGCTCATCGGCAACTCGGCTCACGGGTGAAAGCAGAAGACGGCACAGAGCATACTGCGCCGGGGCGGCAAAAAGCAAAAGGCGGCCGGTGCCGCCTTTGGTGTCCACACACCCCCGTTACAGGGTATCGGCATCCAGCATGCCATAACGAATGGCCAGATGGGTCAGCTCCACGTCGCCGTTGATCCCCAGCTTGCTGAACAGGCGGTAGCGGTAGCTGTTGACCGTCTTCGGGCTCAGGTTGAGCTGCTCGGAGATGTCGGTCACCTTCTGCCCCTTGGTGATCATCATCATGATCTGCAGCTCCCGCTCGGAGAGGGACTTGAAGGGGTTCTCGTCGGCGGAGGCGAACTGGCTCAGGGCCATCTGCTGGGCGATCTCCGGGGAGATGTAACGCTGACCGGAGTGAACCAGGCGAATGGCGTGGATCATCTCGTCCGGCGCGGCCCCCTTGGTGAGGTACCCGGCGGCGCCCGCCTGCATCACCTTGGTGGGGAACGGATTTTCTGAATGAATGGTCAGCACTATGATGCGTACATCGGGGCGGATCCGCAGGATCTTGCGGGTCGCTTCCAGACCGCCGATGCCCGGCATGTTCATGTCCATCAGGATCACATCGGGGTGATGTTGCCGACAGAAGGCCACCGCGGTTTCCCCGCTCTGCGCCTCGCCCACCACCTTGATCCCGCGGACGTCTTCCAAAATGCGTCTTATCCCTGTACGCACCAACTCATGATCATCGACCAGGAATACATTAATCACCCAAACACCCCGTTTTTTATCTCGTTATATGCCAGTTAGGGTTAACACGGCGTCTTGCATCATAACCAAACTCGATGATTTGGCAAACCATGGGCGGGAAAAGTTTGAAATTTCTCGTAAAATCCGTTTTAAATCAAATCATTATACAAAGAATCAATTAAAAAACGGCGCCCTGGGGCGCCGTATTGCATCAAAGCCGTTCCGCCAGCCTCAACCGGCCAGCAGCGCTCGCACCTTGTCGAGATCGGCCTGGGTGTCCACCCCCACCGGCGGGGCTTGCAGCGCCTGGGCCACGTGGATCTTCTCCCCGTACCAGAGCACCCGCAGCTGCTCCAGGGCTTCGACCTGCTCGAGCACGCTCGGTGCCCAGTCCACGTAACGCTGGATGAAGCCAGCGCGATAGGCGTAGATGCCGATGTGGCGTTGGTAGTGATCGCCAATCTGCTCACGGCTCTGGGCAAAGCGGTCCCGATCCCAGGGGATGCTGGCGCGACTGAAATAGAGGGCATACCCCTCCCGGTCGGTCACCACCTTGACGGCATTGGGATTGAACGCCTCTTCGGCATCCCTGATCGGCACCGACAGCGTCGCCATGGGCGCACTGGCCGCGGCCAGGTTGTCCGCCACCTGGCGGATGATGACGGGGGGAATGAGGGGCTCGTCCCCCTGCACATTGACGATGATGGTGTCGGCGGCAAAGCCGTAGTGACGGCACACCTCGGCCAGACGCTCGGTGCCGGACTGGTGATCCGGTGAGGTCATGCACACCTCGAACCCGGCAGCGGCGGCAAAGGGGGACAGGGCCTGCTGCACCCGCTCGTCGTCGGTGGCGACGATCACCCGATCGGCGCCCGATTGCAGGGCCTTCTCCACCACGTGCTGCACCATGGGCTTGCCGTGAATGTCGGCCAGCGGCTTGCCCGGCAGCCGGGTGGAGGCGTAACGGGCAGGAATGACGACGACGAAACTCATGGCTTCAGCTCTTCCAGCGCCAGGTGACGGGCCCGGTTCTCCAGCAGCACCGGGATCCCCTCCTCCAGGGGATAGGCCAGTCTGTCGAAGCGGCAGATGAGCTCCTGAGGGCCCTCGGCGTGCGCTTGATAGTGCAGTTTCCCCTTGCAGACCGGGCAGGCGATGATGTCGAGCAGTTTAATATCCAGTGCCACAACGAAACTCCTTTAACGATTTCCCACAGGCGATCTTGCCTGGCATGTCAATGTGCAGGGCCAGCCCCCGAGTCCGGGCACTGGCCGTCTGTTCCAATCCGGTGGCGCCCGGTCAGGGCGCCTGGTGCTTGTCCCCCCCGGGCTGCGGGCCCAGGGTGCGCAGCAGCGCCTCCCCCAGGGCATCGGGCAGCTCGGCGCTGACCGGCAGATACCACCAGTTGTCCGGGGCGAAGGGGCGGCACTTGACCGCATCCTTCTCGGTCATCAGCAAGGGGCGCTGGCCGAAGCGGGCCAGCAGCTCGGCGGCGTCGAACGCCTGGTGATCCCCGTAGCCGACGCTCTGCACCAGCTCGTAACCAAGGGCGGTCAGGGTGGCGAAGAAACGGGGGGGATGGCCGATGCCCGCCAGGGCATCCACCGGCCCCGAGAGGGGGGCCGTGAGAGGCGCATCGTCGCACACCCGGCGCAGGGTATCCGGCACCAGGCGCATGGCGTACTCGCCACGGGCGGGTTCGCCGCCGTTGCAGATGATGGCGTCCACCCGCTTGAGGCGGGTCGTGGGCTCGCGCAGCGGCCCCATGGGCAGCAGACAGCCATTGCCAAAGCGGCGCGCCCCGTCCACCACCACCAGTTCGATGTCACGGGCCAGGGCATAGTGCTGCAGGCCGTCGTCGGTGACAATGATGTCCACCTCACCGCTTTGCTCCAGCAACCGCACCGCATCGGCCCGTCTGGGGGCCACCGCCACGGGGCAGCCGCAGCGCCTTGCGATGAGCACGGGCTCATCCCCGGCCTCGGCCGGGGTGCTGCTCTCATCCAGTCGATAGGGGTAATGGGGCACCTTGCCGCCATAGCCGCGGCTGACCACGCCGGGGCGCCAGCCCCGGGCCTGGAGTTGTTCCACCAGCCAGACCACCACCGGGGTCTTGCCGTTGCCCCCCACCGAGAGATTGCCCACCACCACCACCGGCAGGGTGGCCCGATAGGCGCTGAGCCAGCCCCGGCGATACCCCAGACGGCGGACGCCGCTGATCAGGGCAAACAGCAGGGCGAAGGGGGCCAGCCCCCAGCGCCAGAGGCTGTTCCCGTACCAGAGTCTGGCCAGCATCAGCCCTTGTTACCCGTGGCTGTATTACCAAACTGAATGGCCCGCAGCTGGGCATAAGTACCATGCATGTCCATCAGGGTTTGGTGGTTGCCGCGCTCGACGATGTGTCCCTCGTCGATCACCAGGATCTCGTCCGCCTTCTCGATGGTGGAGAGGCGGTGGGCGATCACGAGGGAAGTGCGTGCCTTGCACAGCTCGTCGATGGCCGCCTGGATGTGGCGCTCGGACTCGGTGTCCAGGGCCGAGGTGGCCTCGTCCAGCAGCAGCACCGGAGAGTCCCGCAACAGGGCGCGGGCGATGGCGATGCGCTGGCGCTGGCCGCCGGAGAGGGAGGCGCCGTTCTCGCCGATGACGGTGTCATAGCCTTCCGGCATCTTGCTGACGAAGTCGTCCGCATGGGCGATGCGGGCCGCCTGCTGGATCTCGTCGCGGCTGTACTTCTCTTCCGCCGCGTAGGCGATGTTGTTGGCCACGGAGTCGTTGAAGAGGTGCACGTGCTGGGAGACCAGGGCGTACTGCTTGCGCAGCTCGCTCAGGCGGTATTCGCGGATGTTGACGCCATCCAGCAGAATTTCCCCCTCTTCGATGTCATAGAAGCGGGTCAGGAGGCTCGCGATGGTGCTCTTGCCGGAGCCGGAACGACCCACCAGGGCCACCGATTTGCCCGCTTCCACCTTGAAGCTGATGTTGCGCAGCGCCGGTGTTTCCTTGGTCGGGTAGGTGAAGGTGACGTTGCGAAACTCGATTTCACCTCGGGCACGTTCCAGGGTGCGGGTGCCGGTGTCCTGCTCCGGAGTGGAGTCCAGCAGACCGAACAGGCTCTGGCAGGCGGTGATGCCGCGCTGGAACTGGTTGTTCACGTCGGTCAGGCTTTTCAGCGGCTTGAGCAGCATCATCATGGAGGTGACCATGACGGTGAAGGTGCCCGCAGTCAGGGTCGCCTTGACGCTGTCGATGGTGGCGACATAGAGGAAGACCGCAAGGGCCACGGAGGCCACCATCTGGACGATGGGGCTGCCGATGGCGTCGGCGGCGACCATCTTCATGGTCTGCTGGCGCATCCGGTTGCTCACCTGGTAGAAGCGCTTGTCCTCCACCTCCTGGCCCCCGAACATCAGCACCTCTTTGTGCCCCTTGAGCATCTGCTCGGTGGAGGTGGTGATGTCACCCACCGCCTGCTGGATGTGGCGGCTTATCTTGCGAAAACGTCGGCTGATGATGCTGATGAGGATCCCGACCAGGGGCCCCACCACCAGGAAGATCACCGACAACTGCCAGGAGTGCCAGAACATCAGGCCCAGCAGACCGATGACAGTGGCCCCTTCCCGCACCAGGGAGACCAGGGTCGAGCTCGCGGCGGACGACACCTGACCGGCGTCATAGGTCACCTTGGAGAGCAGGTTGCCGGTGTTCTGGCGGTCGAAGAAGCTCATGGGCATGGCCATCAGGTGGCTGAACACCTGCTGCTGCAGGCGCATCACCACGTGGTTGCCGACCCAGGCCATGCAGTAGTTGGAGAGGAAGGCGGCGCAGCCGCGCAGAGCCACGATGCCGAGGACGAAGAAGGGCATCCACTTGAGCACGCTGCTGTCGTTGCCGTTGAGCCCCTGATCGATGAGCGGTTTGATGGAGTAGACGAAGGTGGTATCCACGGCCGCGTAACCCAGCATGCCAATGATGCCGCCCACCAGACCCAGCTTGCGATCCCGGACATAACCGAGCAGGCGCTTGAAGACGGTCCAGCTCTCTTGTGAGGTTTCTTGTTGCATGAATAGCCGTTAATAAGGGAAATGACGGGCTATTCTAGCCAAACCTTGGAGCTACACCAAGCGCCGCTGGCGCGATGGCTACAACCCGGGTCACAAATGAAGGCCGCCCCTTGCCGGGCAGGCTCACCGGATCCTCACTCCCTTACCCATACCTGCGGCTGCCACCAGGGGCCGCCACGCCTGTACCAGGGCCCCTGCTCTCGCTCGGCCCGGATCCTGAGCCCCCCGTCCCCCGGCTCGATCAGGATGGCGCCCGCCTCCCCCGTGACCCACTGCCGCGCCCCCTGGTATCGCGCCACCACCTCGGGGCGGGGAAAGCTCCACTGGTTCATGAAGCCTGCGCTGTGCACCACGAAGGCAGGTTGCACCGCCGCCACGAAGGGGGCCGTGGAGGAGGTGCGACTGCCATGATGCGGGCTCACCAGCAGGGTGCTGGCCAGCCCCGCGCCCTCCACCTCCTCCAGCGCCAGCAGGCGGCGCTCCGCCTGCTGCTCGATGTCGCCGCTCAGCAGCAACCGATGACGCCCGTCGTCCAGCTGCACCACGCAACTGTCGTTGTTGCGCCCCGCCCCGGCTGCCAGGGGCCAGAGCACCCGCACATCCAGCCCCTGCCAGTGCCACTGCTGACCTCGGCGGCAGGCCTGGGTAGCCGGTGCAAAGGGGAAGGAGGAGAGCTCCCGGCGTACCGCCATGCTCTGCAGCAGAGCCTGCCGGTTGCCCGCGTGATCCCTGTCTCTGTGGCTGATGATCAGGGTGTCGATCACCCGGATGCCGAGCCGGTTGAGCAGGGGCAGGATGGCCGCATCCGCCATGTTGTAGCCCCCGGGGTAGCGATCCCCGGTATCAAACAGGATGGCCCGATCCCCCCGGGTGACGAGCACCGAGAGCCCCTGCCCCACGTCCAGCACCCGCACCTGCCAGGAAGCGGGAGCAGGCCAGAGGGCGAGCAGCAGGGCCGCCGCCACCGGCCCCCCCAGGGCGCGCCCTCCCGGCAGATGCCATCCCGTCCACAGCAGGATCAGCAGGGCGCTGGCGGGCATCAGCCAGCCGGGCACCGGCCACCAGAGCTGCAGGCGATCCCCCAGCTGCGTGAGCCCCCACAGCATCCACTCCAGGCCAAAGGCGGAGACCCAGAGCAGGCCGTGGGCCAGCAACGTGGAGAGGGGCGCCACCAGCACGCCGATGAGCGCCAGGGGAATGATGACAAGGCAGAACAGCGGCAGTGCCAGCAGATTGAGCAGAAACGCCAGGGGCGCCATCCCCTCGAACAGCAGCAGTTGCAGGGGCAGCAATCCGAGCAGCAGCAGAAGTTGCAGCCGCACCAGGCCGGGGCGATCGTGCAACAGGCTCGCCAGCAACAGCAGGGCCACCGCCAGAAAAGAGAGCCAGAACCCCGCCGAATAGAGGGCGAAAGGGTCCCACAATGTCAGCACCACAAAGGCCCACAGCCAGATCCGGTGGCTCGGCCAGTCCCGCTTTAGCCAGCGCAGCAGGCTCCACACCAGCACCATGATGAGGGCACGCTCGGTGGCCACCGCAAACCCCGCCAGCCAGCTGTAGGTGGCCGCGAACAGGAGTGACACGCAGATAGCCACGCGCAGCCCGAACAGCCGCCCGAGCCACCAGCCGAGCACCGCCACCAGAGCGATATGCTGGCCCGAGATGGCGATGATATGGGTCAGGCCGCTGCCGCGAAAGAGCTCCCACTGGGCATCCGTGATCCCTCCCTGTTCCCCGAAGGTGAGGGCCGCCTGCAGGGGGGCCTGCGCCATCCCCTCCCAGGCGCGACTCGCCGCCGCCAGCCAGCGATCGCGCACACCCGGGGGCACGGCATCCAGGGCGATGACCCGGCGCAGGTTGCCGGTGGCGGTGATTCCCTTGCCAAGGAGCAGGCGCCGCCCATCCATCCCCGCTTCGTTGGCCAGGCCATGGGCCGGCTTGAGAGAGGTCACCAGGGTGACGCGGCTGCCGGCAGGCAACGGCGGCAACACCTGATAGGCATTGACCCGCACCAGGGGTGGCACGATGAGGGGGCGATCGTCCAGGGTGTCGAGGCGCAGCAGCAGGCGCGCAAATTTATCCCCCTCTTTCTCTCCCGAAGACTCCGTACTTTGCACGTGTGCGGTTATGATGTGGCTCGTTTTTTTGCCAAGTTGATCCAGCCAGGCAAGCCGGTAGTGCAAATTCACCTGCATCCAGAGGATGCCGAGCAGCAGAAACAGCAGCCGCCAGCAACGACCACCGGCGAGAGGAAGCGCGAGCAGCAGCATCAGGCCACCCCATTCCCATGAAGGCAACCATGGCCAAAGCAGTGAGGAGCTTGCCCCCAGGGCAAACGACAACAGACGCAGATCCATGGAGCAAGTATTTAGCAAGGTTCAGAACATGCCCAAACGAATCATACAGCGCTGGCTACCCGACCCGGCGACCCTCAAGGAACACAAGCACTTGCGACTCTTTGGCAAGCTGCTGCTGGATGCCAATCTCTGGCATCTCAACCGGCGCTCCGCCGCCGGTGCCTGTGCGGTCGGCCTCTTCATGGCCTGGGTTCCCCTCCCCTGCCAGATGCTGCTGGCCGCTGGCGGCGCCATCGCCTGCCGGGTCAACCTGCCCCTCTCGGTGGCCCTGGTCTGGCTCTCCAACCCCCTGACCATGCCACCGTTGTTTTATGGCGCCTATCTGGTGGGCTGCCAGTTGCTGGGGCAACCCTCCCAGCACATCGAGATCACCTTCACCTGGGCCTGGCTGGTGTCGGTGTTCGAGACGGTGGCCCCGCCGCTCTTGCTGGGCTCCCTGGTGCTTGCTCTGCTGAGCGCCCTCGTCGGCTATCTCCTGGTTCGCGCGGGCTGGCGCCTGAGCACGGTCCGCCAGTGGCAAAAACGCAAGGTGGCGCGCCCATGCTGAATCGCTGGTTGGCCCGCTTCAAGATTGACCCCGATACCCTGCGCCAACAGAAGTGGTTCGCCCTCTTTGGCGAGCGACTGCTGACCCCCGCCCTCTGGCAAGGGGGAACACGGGCCCTCTGTGGCGCCGTGGCGGCCGGGCTGTTCGCCAGCTGGGTCCCCATGCCCATGCACTCCCTGGTGGCCGTCGCCCTGGTGCTGGCCTTCAGCTTCAACCTGCCGCTGGCCCTCTTGGCGGTCTGGTTCAACAACCCGCTGACACTCCCCTTCATGTACCTCTACGCCTATCGTACCGGTTGCCTGGTGCTGAACGAGACGCCAGCCCCCTTCCATCTCACCTGGTCCCTGCACTGGCTGGAGCAGGAAGCGGCTATCCTGGTGCCCCCCTTCCTGCTCGGCAGCCTGCTGCTGGCGGTGCTGAGCGCTGCCGCTGGCGCCTTGCTCACCCTGCTGCTGTTGCAACTGGGCAAACTGACCCGCCCCCGCTAGGTTGCCAGCACGCCGTCCTTGTCTCGGGCGGCGTGCCTTGCCATCGTCTGCCTCTGCCACCACACTCCTTGTAACCCGTTGTTTTTCGACCCCCATTCGAAACAAGGAGCCCACCATGGCCGAACCGCTCACGCTGGCCCATGCCAATGGCAACCCCCTCTCCCTGCTCCCCGCCATGGCCAATCGCCACGGCCTTATCACCGGGGCCACCGGCACCGGCAAGACAGTCACCCTGCAGGTGCTGGCGGAGGGGTTTTCCCGCCTCGGCGTGCCGGTCTTTCTGGCAGACGTGAAGGGGGATCTGAGCGGCCTAGGCGCCGCCGGCACCCCCTCTGCCAAGTTGGATGCCCGTCTGGCCCAGCTCGGCCTTCAGGCACCCGACTTTGCCGCCAGCCCCACCCTGTTCTGGGATCTCTTCGCCGAAGAGGGCCACCCGGTGCGGGCCACCGTCTCCGACATGGGGCCTCTGTTGCTTGCACGCCTGCTCGGCCTCAACGACACCCAAAGCGGGGTGCTGGAGCTGGTGTTCAAGGTGGCGGACGACGAGGGGTTGCTGCTGCTCGATCTGAAAGACCTGCGGGCCATGGTGCAGTTTGCGGGGGAGCACGCCAAGACTCTCACCACCCGCTACGGCAATGTGTCGACCGCCTCCATCGGCGCCATCCTGCGCAACCTCCTCACCCTGGAGAGCGCGGGCGGCGATCATTTCTTCGGCGAGCCCATGCTGGACATCCAGGATCTGATGCAGACCGACGGCGCGGGCCACGGCCATATCAATGTGCTGGCCGCCGGCAAGCTCACCCAGTCCAGCCGCCTCTATGCCTGCTTCCTGCTCTGGCTGCTCTCCGAGCTGTTCGAACAGTTGCCCGAGATAGGGGATCCGGAAAAGCCCGAGCTGGTGTTCTTCTTCGACGAGGCCCACCTGCTGTTCAAGGATGCGCCCAGGGCACTGCTGGAGAAAATTGAGCTGGTGGTGCGCCTCATCCGCTCCAAGGGGGTGGGCGTCTATTTCGTGACCCAGAGCCCGGCCGACATCCCCGACAGCGTGCTGGGGCAGCTTGGCAACCGGGTGCAACACGCCCTGCGCGCCTTCACCCCGAGCGATCAGAAGGCGGTACGCATCGCCGCCAACACCCTGCGGGCCAACCCTGCCTTCGACGCCGCCGGAGCCATCACTGAACTGGGGGTCGGGGAGGCGCTCATCTCCCTGCTCGACGAGAAGGGGCGGCCCAGCGTGGTGGAGCGCGCCTTCATCGCGCCCCCGGCCAGCCGCATCGGCCCCCTGAGCGCGGCCGAGCGCCAGGCGCTTATTCAGGGCTCATTGCTCTACGGCAGATACGACACCCAGGAGGACAGGGAGTCCGCGTTCGAGCGACTTCAAGAGACATCGCCCGCCGCCGGTGACGAGACCGCTTCCCCACAGACCGACCAGGGCGGCGGTCTGCTGGATGCCTTGAATGGCATCCTGTTCGGTCGCACCGGCCCCCGTGGTGGCCAGCATGACGGGGTGGTGCAGACCGCCGCCAAGAGCGTGGCCCGCACCCTCGGCAACGAGGTGGGACGCCAGCTGATGCGCGGGGTGCTCGGCTCCCTGCAGGGGAGCAGCAAGCGGCGCCGCTGATGCCTGAAAATGAAAAAGCCCGCCGACACGGCGGGCTTTTTATGGCTGAAGCAAGGCGCTTGGCGCAGATGCTTCTCTCTTACAACACCTTGGCGATGGCGTCGCAGAGGGGATCAATGTTGGCGCGGGTGATGCCTGCCACGCTGATCCGGCCGGAGCCGACGATATAGATGGCGAATTCGCTCTTGAGGCGCTCCACCTGATCCTTGGAGAGACCGGAGAAGGAGAACATGCCGTTCTGTTCGCGGATGAAACTGAAATCCTGGTTCACCCCCCGCTCGGCCAGCTTCTCCACCAGCAGCTCGCGCATCTCGCGAATGCGCACCCGCATGGCGGCCACTTCTTCCACCCACTCCGCATAGAGGGCCGGGTCGCTCACCACGGTGGTGACAACGGCGGCGCCGTGTGATGGCGGGTTGGAGTAGTTGGCACGAATGACGGTCTTCACCTGGGTGAAGGCGACGTCGGCCACCGCCTTGGTCGCGCAGACCAGGGTGAAGGCCCCGACCCGCTCGTTGTAGAGGCCGAAGTTCTTGGAGAAGGAGCTCGCCACCAGCAGCTCGTCGTGGTACTCGGCGAAGATGCGAAGGCCTTCGGCATCCTCTTCGATACCCCGGGCAAAGCCCTGATAGGCGAAGTCAAAGAGCGGCAGCCAGCCGGCGGCGGCACTCTGCCTGGCCAGGGCGCGCCACTGCTCGGTGGTGGGGTCGATACCGGTCGGGTTGTGGCAGCAGCCGTGCAGCAGCACCAGATCCCCCGCCTGCGCGTCAGACAGGGAGGCCTGCATGGCGGCGAAGTCGAGCCCCTTGGTGGCGGCGTCGTAGTACTTGTACCACTTGACGGTCAAACCGGCCGCCTGGAACACGCTGACGTGGTTCGCCCAGGTGGGATCGGAGATCCAGATGGTCTTGGCGAGATTGTTGCGTACCACGAACTCGGCGGCGATGCGCAGGGCACCGGTACCGCCCGGTGCCTGCGCCGTCTTGGCGCGGCCGCTGGTCACCAGGGCGGCATCACGGCCGAACAGCAGTTGCTGCACGATGCGGCCGTATTCGATATTGCCTTCGATACCGAGGTAGTTCTTGGTCTTCTCGTCGGTCAAGAGCTTCTGCTCGGCTTGCTTGACGCAGTGAAGGATAGGAGTGGCACCGGTCTCATCCTTGTAGATACCGACCCCCAGATTGATCTTGTGGCTGCGAGTGTCGGCACGGAAGGCTTCGGTCAGGCCCAGGATCGGATCCGCTGGGGCGGCAACAACCTTTTCAAACATGGTATTCCCTGTAGTCCGTTGAGTTCGTTGGCTGGCAAAGTAGGTTGGCAAACAAAAGCGCCCGTCCAGGGAGCGCTTCGTCAGCTCTTTATACCACTGCCTTCCATAGGGGAAAACCGCTTTCTCGGCGCCGCCTCAACCAATCCCGTGCCAATCCGGTGCCAGGGCACACACCTCGACCGACAGACCCCGATTCGACTCCACCAGATCATTGCACTGTCCCAGCAGCGCACGGGGGATACGGCTCGGCTCCCAGGGCCGACCATCCCCCAGGGGAGCCCCGTAAGCCGCCTTGATGGGCACCAGATCCCGGGGCAGCCACCAGCTCGCCGGTCTCCCCAACCGCTGGGCCAATGCCAGTACTCTGTCGACCCCGGCCGGATCAAGGGCAGTGAGGTGGCTCCAGAGGGTCTGGGGCGGCAAGGCGGCGATCAGGGGCTCCAGCGTGCCGGGATCCTCGGCGGGATACCAGACCAGCAGAGCGTCGGCGGGCAGTGGCAACTCGGCGAAGGCGCCGACGGCATCGGTCGTGATCACCCGCTGTATCTCCCCCTCTCCCCAGAGGATCTTGCCAAGCTGCGCCAGGGTGCGGGCTGGCAGCGCTACCTCCCCCAGGGTCTGGAGCCAGGGGGCGGCATCCAGCAGGGTGCCGCCGCTGAGAAACAGGCTGAACGGCCGTGCGGCCCGCAGACGAAGGGGCAGATCAGTGCAAAGCCGGATCCCCTTGTCTTCGAAGTCGATCTGCTCGATGGGGCTGAAATGACCCTCCCCCTTGCGATACAGGGCCGCCAGCACCCGCTCGTTGACCCTCTCCCCTAGTTGCCAGCCGTGGGATTGCAGCCACTCCTCGGGTTCCGGCGGGGCACTGGCCATCTTCGCCAGCATCAGCTCCCGGGTCAGATAGCGGTGCCCGGCAGAAGTGAGCGCATAGTGATGATTGCCAAGGGCCAGCAGCAACTGGTTGTCCCGAAGCATGCCGATCAGCGGCTGCCATTGACGACCGCGAACAGCCTGGGGACCGCCGCTCAGCAACTGCTGTGCCAGCGCGCGCCACTCGGGGTGGGTGAAATCGATCAAAGACATCCTTCCCTGTCGGCAAACCATCCTTCAACGAATTGAATAATCTAGCGATTTACGACGAAGGAGCCAAGGGCGGAAAAGAGACAACGTGACCTGGCGCAGCACCGGACGTCGAAAGGAAGCGAAAGAGGTGAAAGGCAGATAAAACAAAACGGCCAAGCAAGCTTGGCCGTTTCATCAACTCTTTCACGATTCCCTATGAGAGGGAGCCTTGATTAGAAGTTGTATTGCATACCAACAGTCCACTCGTCATCTTGCTGACTCAGGCCTTGGATTTTGTATTCGGTGTAAGCTTTCAGCTTGGAGTTGAAGGCGTATTCAACACCCATGGAGGTGAAATCTACGGTGTCTTCGTAAGAAGTTACACCTTCCACTTTCGCTTCAGCGAAGTTGTAGCCAGCCAGGAAGGTCCAGGCGTCTACGTTGTAGGAAGCAGCCAGCTCGTAGCCACGCGCCTTGGCATCGTTGAAGCCGTCGAACTTGTAGGTGGATTCGTTATACAGGGCAGCGAAGTAGAAACCCTGATAGGTGTAGCTTGCGGCAACAGCCCAGTCATTCTTGTCGGTCAGATCAGCGCGACTGAAAGTACCGTTTTCGGAAGTGATGGTGAGGCTGGAGGCATCTTCGAAGCTCTTGGACTCGTAACCTGCGGCCAGACCCAGACCAAAGTCGAAGTCATAGGTTGCGCCCAGGGTGTAGCCGTGGTCCATTTTACCTTCAACACCAGACCAGCCAGCGTAGTTCGCATCATAGCTGCCGTTGTTGGTGATGTAGCCACCTTTCAGGCCAAAACCGTTCCACTGACCGTTATAGATAGCCTGACCTTCTTGACGACCATCATAGACGTTGGCCATGTCACCGTAGTCGTTGAAGATATCGGTCTTGGCGACGGTTGCATTGTAGAAAGCAGTTTCTGTCTGACCAAACAGGAACTGGCCATACTGGGAACCATCGAAGCCAGCATAGATGTGACGAACCTTCAGCTCACGCTTGTCGCTGTCATAGGAGTTTTCGGAGGCCAGTTGCCACTCAGTTTTGGCAACGCCAGACCAGGTGTCATTCAGAGCCATTTTACCGGACCAGCCCAGACGGGCATAGGTGGTCAGCTCACCATCATTCTTGGAGTAAGAATCTGCGTCTGCATCGTAGGAGTCGTACTCGCCGAAGTACTGGGCATGTACACGACCGTAGATGTCGAAGGTGGTACCGTCTTTGTCATAGATGACGGCAGCGTTAGCTGCGGATGCAAACAGAGCCGGGATAGCAATAGCCAGAATTGTCTTTTTCATAGTTTCCAATGCCTACTGTAATTAAACACTCATGTACAGAACCTTAAGCGGCAAGCGAATTAATAATACCGTCTAACGTGTTGTTTTGCTTGGATTTTCTCTGCCTA
>NZ_JAPCIQ010000084.1:0-17546 GCF_027707405.1 Aeromonas sp. QDB68
TCGTTCAGATCGTTTGCAATAGACATAAAAAATCCGGAACCAGTGATTGGTTCCGGATTGTCCTACAGCAGAAGGATTGGTCAATGGATCCTTAACTGATCAGCATTGCCACCAATCGGCGGGGCCTTGTCGTTTCTGGCTGGACCTGGGCGCCGTCAGCTCAGGCCGACAATGTCGCCGTCATCGTTGATGTCGATATGGTGTTCAGGGACGGCAGACTGCCAGCCTGCACGTCAGCTCAGGCCGACAATGTCGCCGTCATCGTTGATGTCGATATGGCGATAGGCCGGCAGACTGCCCAGGCCCGGCATGGTCATGATGGGGCCCGCCAGGGCATAGACGAAGGCTGCCCCCGCGCAGAGTTTCACCTCCTCGATGGGGACCTCGAAGTCCGTCGGCACGCCCTTCCTGGCCGGGTCATGGCTGATGGAGAGCGGCGTCTTGGCCATGCAGACGGGCAGGTGATCCTGGCCCTCTGCCGAGAGTCTGGCCAGTTGCTGGCGCGCCTTGTCCGAGAGGGTGACGCCCCGGCCACCATAGCCGCACTCCACCAGGGTGGCGAGCTTGGCGGCAAGGCTCATCTCATCGGGGTAGAGCAGCCTGACCTCACTGGGCTGCTTGCAGGCCGCCACCACGGCGTGAGCCAGATCCGCCGCACCCGCGCCACCGTCAGTGAAGGCCCGGGAGAGGGCGACGCCACAGGCACCGGCCTGGCGCGCCGCCTCCTCCAGCAGGGCCAGCTCGGCGTCGCTGTCGGTGGGGAAGCGGTTGATGGCGACCACCACGGGCACCCCGTAACGGCGGGCGTTGTGAATATGCCAGGCGAGGTTGGCGCACCCCGCTGTCAGGGTGGGCAGATCTTCCCCTTGCAGGCTGGCCGGCAGCGGCTGGCCCGGCCGGATGTCGAGCAGGCCGCTGTTGGCCTTGAGGCCGCGCACCGTGGCCACCAGCACCACGCAGGCGGGGGGAAGGCCGGACTGGCGATACTTGATGTTGAAGAACTTCTCCAGCCCCATGTCGGAGCCAAAACCCGCCTCGGTCACCACATAGTCGGCAAGACCCAGCGCCATGCGATCGGCGATGACGGAGGAGTTGCCGTGGGCGATGTTGGCAAAGGGGCCGGCGTGGACCAGCACAGGGGTCTGCTCCGTGGTCTGCATCAGGGTGGGCTTGAGGGCGTCTTTGAGCAGCACCGTCATGGCCCCCGCCACTTCCAGCTGCTCGGCGGTGATGGGCTGGCCGCGCTGGTCGAGGGCGAGCTGGATGCGGCCGATACGCGCGCGCAAGTCCTTGAGATCCCTGGCCAGGGCCAGAATGGCCATCAGCTCGGAGGCGGCGGTGATGACGAAGCGATCGGGGCGCTCGACACCATCGGCAGCGCCGCCCTGGCCGAGGGTGAGGTGGCGAAGCGCCCGGTCGTTCATGTCCAGGGTGCGGGGCCAGAGGATGTTGGCCGGGTCGATATCGAGCCGCGCCAGGCCGGTTCTGGCGCTGAACTGGTCACCGAGTTTGCGTTCATGGAACAGGCGGGCATCCAGGGCGGCAGAGGCCAGGTTGTGGGCGGCGGTGAGGGCGTGAAAATCCCCGGTGAGGTGCAGGTTCATCTCCTCCATCGGCACCACCTGGGCCATGCCGCCCCCGGCAGCGCCCCCCTTGACCCCGAAGACGGGGCCGAGGCTCGGCTGGCGAATGGTGGCGATGCTGGGCTGGCCGATGTGGTTGAGCCCCATGGAGAGGCCGATCGTGGTGACCGTCTTGCCCTCCCCAAGGGGGGTGGGCGTGATGGCGCTCACCAGCACCAGCTTGCCGGGCTCGCGGGCGGGGGCGTGATGGAGCAGCGCGAGGTCGAGTTTGCCCTTGTAATGGCCGTGGGGGTGGAGATGGGCGGCCGCTATGCCGAGCTGTGCTGCCACCTCGGCGATGGGCAGGCGGGGGGACTGGCGGGAGATCTCGATATCGCTTAGCATCAGCACCTCGTTGGCATGTCAGGTCAAATATGCGGCGAAGTCTAGAGGAATCAACAGGGTAATCCAATGAGCAATACTATTTTATCCGGCAGTCGTGAGCCCCATCAAAGTCCCATCCTGCTGGATCTCAACGTCCTCTATCACCCGCCCAAACGGCCCCTCACCGCCCTTGGCATCGTCAGCGCCTTCATCCCGCTCTTTGGTTACGGCTGGCAGGCGATGACCCAGGATCCCGAGACCCACTTTCGCCACGAGCTCGGCAAGCGCATCAACAAGCACAAGAGCGACGAGGCGAACCTCGCCCTGATGATGCAGTTGGCGGCCATGCTGGATTGCCACTGCCTGCACGTCACCCTGCCCTATGCGCTGGGGGAGGCCGAGCTCGCCGCCTTGCGCCAGCGCCTGCCACGCTGGCAGATGAGCCAGCAGGATCACCTGCTGGTGGCTGAGCTGATGCCCACCCCCTGAGCCCGGGCTCAGGTCTCCCTGTCCCAGTAGTGGGGCGCCAGGTAGCGCTCCTGCACGAATTCGATGAAGCAGCGCACCTTGGCCGACACGAAACGGCGGTGCGGATAGAGGGCATAGAGCCCCACCTGCCCCTTCTCCCACTCCAGCAACAAGGGGACCAGCGCCCCCGAGCGCAGCGCATCCCCCACGATGAAGGTGGGCTGCAAGATGATGCCCTGGTGGTCGCAGGCGGCCCGGGTCAGGGCCACCCCGTTGTTGGCGCGAAGGGGCCCCTGGGGGCGGATGCTGTGCTCCTCCCCATCCCGTTTGAAGACCCAGTCCGGCTGGGTCAGGGTGTAGATGAGGCAGTCGTGCTGCTTGAGATCCTCCGGGGTCTTCGGCCTGCCCCGGCGGGCCAGGTAGTCGGGGCTGGCGCACACCACCATCTTCATCATGGCGAGCGGCTTGGCCACCAGGGAGGAGTCCGGCAGGTTGCCGATGCGCAGCGCCAGATCGAACCCCTCCTCCACCAGGGCCACCCGCCGGTCGCTGTACTCAATCTCGAGCTTCAAGTCCGGGTAGCGCTCGCGAAACAGGGGCAGGGCGGGGGAGAGGTGCAGGTAGCCGAAATCCATGGGCACCGAGAGCTTGAGGGTGCCCTGGGGCTGCTGGTTGTTGTGGGTGAGCTGGCTGTGGGTCTCTTCGAGCTCCGCCAGCAGGGCCAGGGAGCGCTGGTAGTAAAACTGGCCCGCCTCGGTGGGATTGACCTGGCGGGTGGTGCGCGACAACAGCCGGGTGGAGAGGGACTCCTCGAGCTGCTGCATCAGCTTGGAGGTCATGGCGACCGAGATCCCGAGCTGATGGGCGGCCTTGGTGAAGCTCTGGCACTCCACCACCTTGATGAAGGTGCGCATGGCGGCTATCTGATCCATATTCCACTCTCGGTTGATAATTATTTTAATAAATCGATGATTATCTATTCTCGATAGGAGGTTAGCATTTTGGACACCGTTGTGAACCCCCAATGAAGGAACGATCGGAATGAAAATGACCAAGGCCCTGCTGGCCTCCTGCCTGTTTATGGCGGCTCCCCTGATGGCTGCCGATTACGATGTCGATGCAGCGCACACCACAGTCCAGTTCAAGGTGGGCCACCTCGGCTTCTCAGAACTGGTCGGCCGATTCAACACCTTCAGTGGCACCTTCAGCATGGACGACGCCAACCCGGCGGCGGCCAAGGCGAACTTCGAAATCGATGCCGCCAGCGTGGACTCCAACCACGAGGCCCGCGACAAGCACCTGCGCAGCCCCGACTTCCTGGACGTGAAGCAGTACCCCAAGATGACCTTCGTCAGCACCGGCTATGAAGGCACCAAGGACAAAGGCGTGCTCAAGGGCACCCTGACCCTGCACGGCGTCTCCAAGGACGTGGCCTTCGACCTGGTCCACATCGGCGAAGGCAAGGATCCCTGGGGCGGCTACCGCAGCGGCTTCAACGCCACCACCACCATCAAGCGCAGCGAGTTCGGCGTGAACTACATGGTGCCGAACATCCCTGACGAGATGACCATCAACCTGTTCGTTGAAGGCGTGCGCAAGTAATGGGCGCAGCACTCCTGCTTCAAACCCTGGCGGCTCCTTTAGGGGCCGCTTTGCTGTCGTGGCGCTGGCCGCGGCTGGGCTATCTGTGGGGCGCCCTGGGGATCTGGCTGGTGGGCTGCCTGCTGGGCGGTGCCTATGGCCTGCCGGTCAAGGCGTGGCAGTGGCTGCCGCTGACCCTGCTGGTGCCCGCCCTGACCCAGGGTACCAGCAAGGGGGTCGCCCTCGCGCTGTTCGGGGTGCTGGGCGCCCTGGTGTGGTGGCAGGGGCTGGCCTCCGTGCTGGCGAGCGAGCCCGGGATCTGGCTGGCCCTGCTGCCCGCCATCCTCTGGTCTGGCTGGACGAGCTGGCGTGGTGACAGCGAGGAGGGGCTCGGCTTCGCCCTGGCTTTCATCTGGCTGGCGCTGGTCATCGGCATCGATGGCAGCCTGCTCATCGCCCAGCTGACGGGGGCCCTGGCCGCGTTTGCCGGATTCCGTGCCCTGCTCGGCGCCTTTGCAGGGGTCAAGGTGACCCCGGCAGCCCTGGGGCTTTCACTCGCCTTCGTGCAGATGCTCGCCTGGCAGTACGTGGAAGTGCCCCTGCTGGTGCTGCTGCCGGTCTGGCTATTGCCGCTGCTGGAACGTGCCCTGCACGGGCGCCCGGGACTCTCTCGCTGGGGGGTCTTGATCCTGGTGGCGGCCGTCGGTGCCGGAGTGGGTCTGTGGTGGGTATGGCCAGAGGCATCACTTTACTGATTTTTGCATGAAAAACAGGCTATTACCTTAGAAATTGATGGGCTTGTCAAAGTCTGGACAGATAAAGATTGAGACCCATGGTGCTTTCGGATAAAAAGGATTTTCCATTATCTGGATACACACAGAACCCGGCTATGCCGGGTTCTGTTTGCCTGCTTTCCCGCGGCACGCTAAGGAGGCCACAGTTGCGCAGTCAGGGATCTGAGCATCTGTTTTTTCGCCATTTCACCGAACAGGGATGTCTTGGGGATCTCTGCATCCTGCTGGTGACCCACCTGCTTCCCGACAGACCCGACTTCATCCAGGTGCTCGATGGGGTGGGCCGGGTCGGTGCCATCCTGCCCAAACCCAAGTCCGTGCACGGGCCGACGCTGGCCTGGGCTCAGCAGCACTACCCCGTGCTGCCCCTCAATCGCCACTGGACCTCGGATCCCGGTGAGGTGATCGCCCAGATTGCCCCCCTGGTGATGTCCCACGAGCGGCTCATCATCCTCGACATCGGCGGCTACTTCGCCAAGAGCCAGGCGGTACTGGCCGAGCACTTTGGCGCCCGCTTCATCGGGGTGGTGGAGATGACCGAGAACGGCCATCAGCGCTACGAACAGGAGTCCCTGGCGGCCCCCGTCATCTCGGTGGCCCGCAGCCCCCTCAAGCAGGCGGAAGATATCCAGATCGGCCTGAGCGTGGTCTACTCCGCGGAGTCCCTCGCACGTACCCTGAGGCGTACCTTCAATGTCTGCCAGGCCGCCCTGTTCGGCTATGGCAAGGTGGGGCGCAGCATCGCCCGGGAACTGCGCTGTCGCAACCTGCATCTGGAGCTGGTGGAGACGGATGCCCTGCGCCAGGTGGAAGCGCTCTCCCACGGCTTCAAGCTGGTGAACAAGGCCGAGGCCCTGGGCCGTGCCGAGCTGGTGATCTGCTCCACCGGCAACGGCTCCCTCGATATATCCGATCTGCAGGCCCTGCGCCCCGGCGCCATGCTGGCCTCGGTCACCTCCGCCGACGACGAATTCGCCTTCAGCCTCGCCCAGCTGCCCTGGCCGAGCGAGGAGGTGTGTCCCCATGTGCTGGCCCTGACCCGGCCGGACGGCAGCACCATCTTTTTGCTCAACCGGGGGGAGGCGGTCAACTTCGTCCACGGCGCCGTCATCGGCGAATATGTCTACCTGGTGCTGGCGGAGATCATCGAAGGGGTGCACCAACTGGCCCATCAGGCATCCACCCCGGGCCTTCACGAACTGCCCCAGGCCACCATGCAGCGCATCGCTCGCCTCTGGTTGACCGATTTTCACGGAGTCACCCCATGACAGATACCCATTTGCCCCTCGCGAAACCGCGCATCGAAATCCGTTACTGCACCCTCTGCCGCTGGATGCTGCGAGCCGCCTGGCTCGCCCAGGAGCTGCTCTCCACCTTCGACGGCGAACTGGGCGAGGTGGCCCTGGTGCCCGCCAGCAAGGGGGAGTTTCGCATCCTGGTGGACGGGGTGCTGGTGTGGGACAGGGTGGCCGACGAGGGCTTCCCCGAGGCCAAGGAGATCAAGCAGCGGGTGCGGGATGTCATCGCCCCGGAGCGGGATCTCGGCCATGCGGATCGCAAACCCGCAGCCGAGTAGGCGGCATCACCCATGATGTGAAAGAGGGAGGCGCAGGCCTCCCTCTTTCGTTGCAGCCCCCGGTCAACGGTCGCCAGATGTGGCCAGCCCTTCCCCGGCGGGGAGGCCGATATAGCGGGCCCGCTTGTGGGGCTTGATGCGGCTCACGTCCACCCACACCAGGCCGTCGATGCAGTGGTTGAAGTCCGGGTCGATGCCAAAGTCCATGAACTGCACACCCCCCGGCTCGCACAGCTCGGCGTACTGCTTGTAGAGGGTGGGAATGGCGCAGCCCAGGTTGTCGAGCCCTGCCTTGAGCACCTTGAGGTCGTCCCCGTAATCGCGCCCCTCGAACAGTGTCGGCGTGGCGGGATAGGGGCGGCGGGAAGGGGCGAGGGCAAGGGCGGGGGCGAAGTGCTGGCGATAGAAGCTCACCAGCAGATCCTTGGCCGCTGGCGGCAGGCTGCCGGAGAGGGTGACGGGCCCGAACAGGTAGCGGTATTGGGGATAGCGGGCCAGATAGGCCCCGATGCCGAACCAGAGGTAATCGAGCCCCCGCTTGCCCCAGTAGGCGGGCTGGATGAAGCTGCGGCCAAGCTCGATGGCCTGTTCCAGCCGGGGCAGCAGCTTCTCTTCGAAGCCGAACAGGGTGTGGCTGTAGAGGCCATCCAGCCCCTTGCTGGCCAGCCGTTCGGCCACCGGGGCGAAACGGTAGGCGCCGATGATGTCGAGGCGGGCGGGATCCCAGAGGATGAGGTGGTGATAGTCATCGTCGAAGGCATCGAGATCCCGCCGCTTGCCCGAGCCTTCCCCCACCGCCCGAAAGGCGATCTCCCGCAGGCGCCCCAGCTCACGCAGGATCACCGAGTGGCTCTGCTCGTGGCGACGATAGAGCAGGATGCGCTGGCCGTCCGGGGTCTGGCCGAGCAGCTCGCACCCGTCGATGGCCTGTTTCAGCAGGCGGCGATCCTCCGGCAGGGCGATGGGGGCCTCGGTCTGCAACCGTCCCGCCTTGCCCCGAGCGATTCGGTAGAGGTGGCCACGCACCAGCCGGGCCGCCGTCTTGGCCGGCAGCTCCTGAAAACTGGCGAGGGGAATACGCGCCCCTATGGTCACCGGCAGCGTCTGCCCCTGCTGGCGAAACAGCTGGCGCACCAGCAGCAGGGCGGAGGCGGGCTTGTTGAGCCAGGAGGCGAGATAGAACCAGAGGCTGTTGCGCCCTCCCAGGTGAATGGGCACCAGGGGCGTTCGGCTGCGCTGGGCCAGCTTGATGAAGCCGGCCTGCCAGGGGCCATCCTTCACCCCCTTGGGACCGAGGCGGGAGACCTCGCCTGCGGGGAAGATAACCAGGGCCCCGTCGGCGGCGAGGTGTTCGTTCATGGCGAGGATGGCCTGCCTGTCGGTCTTGCCCCCCAGGTTGTCCACCGGCAATAGCAATGGGCGCAGCGGCGCGAGCTGGGCCAGCACCTGGTTGGCCACTATCTTGACGTCGGGGCGGATGCGCCCGATGAGGCGCAGCAGGGCCAGCCCGTCCAGGGAGCCGATGGGGTGGTTGGCGACAAGAATGACCCGGCCGCTGGCGGGAATGTGCTCGAGCTCTGCCTCGCTCACCCGGCAGTCGAAGTGGAGCTCGGTGAGGGCCTGCTCGACGAAGTCCAGACCGCGCAGGTGGGGATGGCGCGCGGCAAAGCGGGTGAAGGCCTCCTCGTGCAGCAACCAGCTCAGCCCCTGCCTCATCAGGGGACGGAGGCGGGGCTGGCTGGCGAGGCGGGGCAGGTGCTGCCCCAACAGGGTATCGACGTCGAACATGGGCAAGGCTCCGCTGAACTTTGCCCCAGCTTGACGCCCCTGCGTGCCTTTCGTGTGTCGGTTGGGTGACGGTTTGATGACGGGGCGAGCCCCGTCCTTGCCCCCTTACTCTGCCCGCCAGGCAGAGGTGAGGCGCACCAGCGCCACCAGGGTGGCGACCGCTTTTTCCATGGATTGCAGGGGGATGAACTCGTGCTTGCCGTGGAAGTTGTGGCCACCGGTGAACAGGTTCGGGCAGGGCAGCCCCATGAAGGAGAGCCGGGCGCCGTCGGTGCCGCCGCGAATGGGTTTGATCTTGGGCACCACGTCGGCGGCCTCCATGGCGGCTTTGGCCAGCTCGACGATGTGGGGATGGGGCGCTATCTGGCTGCGCATGTTGCGGTAGTTGTCCACTATTTCCAGGGTGATGCGCGCTCTGGGGGCGTCCAGCTGAAGGGAGGCGACCCGCTCCTTGAGCTGGGCCTTGCGGGCGGCGAAGCAGTCATCGTCGAAGTCGCGGATGAGGTAGTGCAGGGTGGTCTCCTCCACCGAGCCCTCCATCCGGGCCAGGTGGAAGAAGCCCTCATACCCCTGGGTGCACTCCGGGGTCTGTTCGGCGGGCATGGCGGCATGGAAGCGGGCGGCCAGGGTCTGGCTGTTGATCATGCTGCCCTTGGCGGTGCCGGGGTGGACGTTGTTGCCTGTGATGCGCACCGTGGCGCTGGCGGCGTTGAAGTTCTCGCATTCGAGCTCGCCGAGCTCGCCGCCATCCACCGTGTAGGCCCACTTGGCCGGGAAGCGCTCCAGCGGGAAGCGGTCGGCACCGCGCCCTATCTCCTCGTCCGGTGTAAAGCCGACCCAGACATCGCCACGGGGGATCTCGGGGTGAGCTTGCAGGTATTCCACGGCGGTGAGGATCTCGGCGATGCCCGCCTTGTCGTCGGCCCCCAGCAGGGTGGTGCCGTCGGTGGTGATGAGATCCTGCCCCAGGTAGTTTTTCAGGAAGCGGTACTGGCGGATGGCCAGCACCTCGTCCCCTTTGCCAAGGCAGATATCACCCCCCTGATAGTGCTCGACTATCTGGGGGACGACGCATTCGGCCTCGTAATCGGCGGTGTCCATGTGGGCGATGAGCCCGATGGCGGGGGCATCCGGCTGGTTGCCCGGCAGGCAGGCGGTGAGGTAGCCATGCTCGTCCAGGGTGACCTGGCTCAGCCCCATCTGCGTCATTTCGTCGCACAGGGCCCGGGCGAAGAGGCGCTGTCCCTCGCTGCTGGGGCAGGCAGGGTTGGTCGCATCGGAACGGGTATGAAAGGTGAGGTAGTGGAGAAAGCGCGAAAGCAGGGTGTTCATGGGCAAGCCTCGGGTCACGAAAGAGGAGTCATTGTGGCCAAGACGGCGGCGCCGCTTATTGCGTCAGCGCAGTTTTTGATGACTTTGTGGGGGAGAGAAGGGCCATCGAGGGGGAGGGGCGGGGATCATCGCTTGGCACCTTGCATAAAAATTCCAAAATAAAAACTGGTTAAGCAATTGCGAAAAAGCTGAATTTCTCCTCGGCCCAGCGCTGGCAAGGGGTGACCCAAAAAGCGTGACGTGTTGGTTATTTTCATCGCCTCGCCCACGCACTCCCATCCCCCGCCATCCCAGAGCCCGCCTTGCTGGCAGCGAGATTTTGCCCCCCGATGAAAACCCGTTTTTTAACACGATTTTTTATTGTCACTGGCTGCGGTAAGTGTGTACACTCCGCGCCGATCCAAGGGCAACCCTGCGCAGGCCGTGTCCGCCAGACCCGCAGGATCATGACGCCTATAGGGCGAGGCACGCAGAAACGACAGACACTGCTGGGGAATGGTTTCTTTAATACCGGTTAGGCTCCGGTATCAGGGAGAACAACGGACTCTCATCTTTCAGCTGACCGAGTGGGCTTCGGGCTCATCATCTCCCTTGTCATGGGCGGTCACTGGCGTTGAGCGGGTCGTAGTGGTTGTCGTCCATCAACACGATGCGTGCTGACGTCTTCCCTTCTCTTCCTTGAAACCCTCTCCTGTCCGTCGGGATGGCTGCCGAATGATGAACAAACGGCGTGGCTGATGCCGATTGTCATCAAAGTACCGCGGTACGCCGGCAAGGTGTTACCGCATACCGTTGAGCTTGATGTAAAGCCACCAGCCCCACATCAAGACTCGTTACTTCCCAAGATCCACCAGGCAGCCTTGGCTTGCCGCGATGTGCAATGAACAGGATGTGGCGGAGCATGCTCCGTTGCGGGTCCAACGTCAGCAGGCCGCTCTGGCTTGCCGCATTTTGCAATCAATGGTCTGGATGTGATTGAGGGTAACGAAGGCGGCCCACGGCCGCTCATTTGCGAGGCATAGCCCATGACTAACTGGTCCAGCAAGGACTCCTTGAAGGTCTACAACGTTCCCTACTGGGGTGCGGGTTTTTTCAATATCAATGACGCCGGTCATGTGACCGTCTCTCCCGACAAGTCTCGCCCCGAGGCTCAGATCGTGCTGTCCGAGGCCATCGAGCAACTGCGCCAGTCCGGGCTGACCACGCCGGTGTTGCTGCGTTTCCCCGACATCCTCAAGAGCCGGGTCGATGCGCTATTCAACGCCTTCGGTCAGGCCATCGAAAAGTCAGGCTATGAAGGGGATTACCTGTGCGTTTACCCGATCAAGGTAAACCAGCAGCGCCGCGTCATCGAGACCATCAGTCAGTCCTACAGCGACAAGCCGAGGCTTGGGCTGGAAGCGGGCTCCAAGCCCGAGTTGCTGGCCGTGCTGTCCCATCATCATGAGCAAGGCTCCGTGATCGTCTGCAACGGTTACAAGGACCGCGAATACATCCGCCACGCCCTCCTGGGCAACCTGATGGGCCACAAGGTCTACATCGTGGTGGAGAAGCCCTCCGAGCTGGAAATGGTGCTCGACGAGTCTGCTCGTCTCAACATCAAGCCCAACATCGGGGTGCGCGCCCGTCTGGCGTCCACCGGCTCCGGCATGTGGGAATCGAGCGGCGGTTCCATGTCCAAGTTCGGCCTCTCCGCCTCCCAGATCCTGGCGCTGGTGGAGCGTCTGCGCAGCCTCGGCAAGCTGGACTGCCTGCAACTGTTGCACTTCCACCTGGGCTCCCAGATCGCCAACATCCGCGACATCCAGGGCGGCATCCGCGAGTGCGGCCGCTTCTACGCCGAGCTGTGCCGTCTTGGCGCCAAGGTCGAGGTGGTGGACGTGGGCGGCGGCCTGGGTGTGGACTACGAGGGCACCCGTTCCCAGAGCCACTGCTCCGCGAACTACAGCCTCTCCGAGTACGCCAACAACGTGGTCTGGGGCATCGGCGATGTCTGCCGCGAGTTCGACCTGCCGCACCCGACCATCATCAGCGAGTCCGGCCGTGCCCTGACTGCACACCACGCCGTGCTGGTCACCAATATCATTGGTGCCGAAGGGGTGGAGGTGAACGACATCAGCGCCCCGGACGAGGACGCGCCCACCATCTTGCAGAACATGTGGAAAGGGTGGCTGGACCTGCGCGGGGAAGATCCCTCCCTGCTGGAGATCTTCCACGACTCCGTGGCGGATCTCGGTGACGTCAACGCCCAGTACACCATGGGCCTCTTGAACCTGGAGCAACGTGCCTGGGCCGAGATGCTGCACCAGAACACCTGTCTGGCGCTCAAGGAGCTGCTGAACCCAGTCAACCGCAACCACCGCGCCCTGGCCGACGAACTCTCCGAGAAACTGGCTGACAAGTGCTTTGCCAACTTCTCCCTGTTCCAGTCCCTGCCGGATGCCTGGGGTATCGGTCAGGTGTTCCCGGTGATGCCGCTGGCCGGCCTCGAGCGTCCGCTCACCCGCCGCGGCATCCTGATGGACATCACCTGTGACTCCGACGGTCAGGTGGAGCACTACGTCGACGGTCTGGGGGTGGAAAGCACCCTGCCGATGCCGGTCTACGGTGAGCACGAAGAGTGCCATGTCGGCTTCTTCCTGGTGGGTGCCTATCAGGAGATCCTGGGGGATCTGCACAACCTGTTCGGTGACACCCACTGCGCGGAAGTGTGGCTGGATGAAGAAGGCAAGATGGACATCCGCAACGTGGTGCGTGGTGACACCGTCGACCAGCTGCTACGTTACGTCAACATCGACCCGTCCGTGATCCGCGAGAACTACCAGCGCATCGTCTCCCACCCGGCGCTGGACGACGAGACCCGCAAGGCCCTGCTCGACGAGCTGGAGCTGGGTCTGCAAGGCTACGCCTACCTGGAAGACGAATAAGCCAGCGGCTTGTTCCCCGTCGGTCAAATGACGGACATGAAAAACGGCGCCTTCGGGCGCCGTTTTTGTTGCGCTGTTGCCTGGCTGGGGCCGGTTGGTGGGCTCTGTCATCCGGGCTGGCGACATCCGGCCCCGGCCAGATCCGGCCACTGCCCGCTTCTGCCCGCCACCTCCCTTGATCCAGGTCAAGGGGGACTCGGGCCGCTTATTTTACGGTCAAGGGTGATGTTGGTGAATGACACATAAGGATGTGCGTATGGAACTCAAGAAGGACCCGAGATGCTATACCGACGTCTGTATCGACGGTAAGTGGTATCACTACGATCACTGCAGCACTCACGTTTATATGCTGATGGGGGGCGCCGCCCCCAGCCTGCAGCTTGCCCATGAACCCGGCAGTGAAGAGGAGCTGGTGGAGATGCTCCGCCAGCACCCTCAACGCTGACTGCCTGCGGGCCATCGGGGGTATCGTCCCGGCGGCCCGCCTTGCTCAGCCCGCCTTGCGGCCCAGGATCTTCTTGCCCATCTCCAGCAAGGCCGTTGCCGCCGCATAGGCCTCGTCTGACTTGCCTATCTCGTCCGCCACGTAGAGAAAGCCGGATCTGTACTTCTCCACCGCCTCGCGGGGAGTGGCCGCGTCGATGAAATCCTCTTCTACCTCGAATCCTTGCGTTAGCAGCGCCTCCTTCTCCGTGAGGAAAGTGGGGGAGGCCATGTCGACATAGGTATATTGCTGACGGCGGGAGGCGGGGACGCTGAAGAACTGGTATCTGGCCATGGATGTGGCTCCTCTGAACGGGTGATCTGCCATGGGGGGCGCTCGATGCGCCCGGCAAAATAAAGGAGCATTCGAGTCTTGCAGCAGACTACCTTGAGTCGTGAAGGGACGCAATCGGGCTGGTGATGACCCTGGCGACACGGGCGCTGCGCCTCACCTGCTTGTCAGGCAAGCACACCTTCCAGCACCCGTTGGGGAGTCTCGGGAGCGCAGTGGACAAGCAGTTGCTCCCCGGTCATGGGGCGCCCGAGCAGGTAGCCCTGCAAGGTGTCGCAGCCCAGCTCGGTCAGCAGGTCCCGCTGCTCCGGGGTTTCCACCCCCTCTGCCACGATGCGCATCTCCAGGGCCTGACCCAGGGCGATGATGGCGGCGATGATGGTGGCATCGTCGCCTCCCCGCTCCAGGGTGGTGACAAAGCCCCGGTCAATCTTGAGCTCGTTGGCGGGGAAGCGCTTGAGGTAGAGCAGGCTGGAGTAGCCGGTGCCGAAGTCGTCGATGGAGATGCCAAGGCCGAGCTCGGCCAGACGGTTGAGGATGGCGAGGCTCTCCTCGGCCTTCTGCATGGCGGTGGATTCGGTGATCTCCAGGGTCAGGTGACGGGCCTCGAGCCGATGGCGGGCGAGGGCGCCCTGCACCTCCTCCAGCAGCCCGGGGCTGGCGAGCTGGATGGTGGAGAGATTGACTGCCACGCTCCAGTCGTGATGACCCGCCGCCCGCCAGGCGCTCATCTGGCGGCACGCCTCGTCGATGACCCAGTTGCCGATGGGGATGATGAGCCTGCTCTTCTCCGCCAGCGGCAGGAAGCTGGCCGGCGAGACGGCACCATGCTCCGGGTGCTGCCAGCGCAGCAGGGCCTCGGCGCCGACCACCTGGCCGCTGCGGGCACAGTATTTGGGCTGGTAGTGCAGGGCCAGCTCCCCCCGCTCCAGGGCGTGTTGCAACTCCTTGTGCAGCAGGAACTGCTGGTGGGCGTTGGCGTTCATGGCGCTGTCGAAGTAGTAGTAGTCGTTGCGCCCCTGCTCCTTGGCGTAATACATGGCGGCATCGGCGTTGAGGGTCAGCTCGTGCAGGCTGGTGCCATCCTGGGGATAGACGGCAATGCCGATGCTGGCGGTGATGTGCAGGCTGTGGTGCTCCCACTCATAGGGCTGGGCCAGGGTGGCCAGCAGCCGCTCGGCAAAGGCCGTGGTCTGGCTCACATCCCCCGGCGCTAGTGCCAGCACGAACTCGTCCCCGCCAAAGCGCGAGGCGGTGTCGCTGGCACCGAGCAGGCTGGTGATGCGCTGGGCCACCTCGGCCAGCAGCAGATCCCCGGTGTGGTGGCCGTGGGCATCGTTGATGATCTTGAAGCCGTCGAGATCGAGAAACAGCAGGGAGAAGCTGCGCTGGCTGTGCTGACACTCCTGGATGCGCTGCTCCAGCCGGTCGGCAAACAGCAGCCGGTTCGGCAGCCGGGTCAGGCTGTCATGGAGCGCCAGCTTGAGCAGCTCGTCGTGGGCCTGATGCAGGGAGGTGGAGAGCCTGGCGGCGTGGGCATCCAGCATGGAGAGCACGAAGGCGATGGCGAACACCGTCAGGATCACTATGATGACCACGGTTGCCAGCCACTGGGTATTGAGACCGGTGTAGAGGGCCCCGCACAGGCTCTCTGCGGGGAACTGGGCCGCCGCCATGCCGGTGTAGTGCATGCCCATGATGGCGGCCCCCATCACCAGGGAGGCGAGGGCCTTGCTGAAGAAGGCGCGGGGCGAGCTGTTGCGCAGGCGAAACGCTATCCAGAGCGCGGCACCCGAGGCGAATAGCGCGATGAGGATGGAGAGGATGAAGAGCCCAGGCAGGTAGTGGATGCCGGGCGCTATCTTCATGGCCGCCATGCCGATGTAGTGCATGGTGGCGATGCCGGCACCCATCAGTACGGCCCCGAACAGGATCTGGTGCCAGGGGAGCTGGGGACGACTCACCAGCCAGAGCGCAAAGGCCGAGGAGCCGATGGCCGCCACCAGGGAGAGACCGGTGAGGGTCAGATCGTATCCCAGCGCGATGGGCAGGTTGAAGGCGAGCATGCCGATAAAATGCATGGACCAGATGCCGAGGCCCATGGCGAAGGCTCCCCCCGCGAGCCAGAGCACGGCGGCCCGTCCCCGGCTCTGGCTCACCCGGCTGGTCATGGTCAGCGCCGTATAGGAGGCGAGCACCGCCACCAGGATGGAGAAGAACACCAGATCCTGGCTGTAATAACTGTCGAGCATGGGGTGGGTTGGGGTCACGTTCATTTACTCTGGGGTACATCAGGGCCTGAGCCTGGGCCGGGTCAGGGGAAATCGGGTGGCAGATTGTACACCAGGCGTCCCTGTTGTGAGCCAGAGATACGTACCAAAATGGCCCCCGGATCAGAGCAAAAACTCTGTCTTTTCTGGCATTGGCCGCCATCCTGTGACCGATAAACCGGCACATCCCCATTTTATCCCGTCTGAACAACAAGATAGGGGAGCATGGGGCGCTTGCCACGGCGCTGGTGGGCCCGTGGCGAAGGCGTGTGGAATGCGCACAAGGCGCCTGTGCGATAAAGGCGCGCAGCCCCTGTCGTCCTTTCACGATAGCCGCAGGCCAGGCGCTCAAGGAGTCAGCACAAGCCTGCATCCTCCGGGTCTTGGTTGACCCGGTACATCTGTTATCATCTTCCCCCTGTTTTCTTATCTCGTTGACTCTGCTGGAGAAACCATGTCTCGAACCCTCTATTTGCTGCGCCATGGTCAGACCCGTTACAACGCCGAATTGCGGTTGCAGGGGCGTTGCAACTCCGAGCTGACCCCCAGGGGAGAAGCCCAGGCCCTCGCCATGGGGGCCCGTCTGGCCAAGCTCCTGACCGAGCCCACCGACTGGACGATCTACGCCAGCCCCCTCGGCCGGGCACGGCAGACGGCGGAGCGGGTGTGTCAGCAGCTTGGCTTGGACCAGGGGCGCATCATCTGGGACGAGCGGCTGGTGGAGCTGGGGATGGGGGAGTGGGAGAGTCGCCGGGTGCCCGAGCTGCTGGCGGCCCACCCCGAGCTGGATCTGGAGGAACCGGACTGGTATCTGCGGGCCCCCCATGGCGAGAGTTTTGAGAGCATTCAGCGCCGGGCCCGGCAATGGCTTGAGGACGAGCAGATTGCCGAGCAGGCCATCGTTGTTTCTCACGGTATCTTTGGCGCCATGCTGCGCGGCGCCTATGTGGATCTGGACTACACCACCACCTGGCTGCAGGAGCTGCCGCAGGATGCCTTCTTCAAACTCAGTGGCGGTTGCATAGAACGGATTGCCTGCTGACCACACGAAGGCGGCCCGCCGTGGGGGCCGCTTTGAGTGCTGGGGATTATTCTCTCTTCAGCCTGGATAGCTTTCGATAGAGTGCATCGCGCTTCTCTACCTGATTGGCGCCATAGTGAAGCTCGCGATGGCAGTTAGGGCAGAGCGCCACCGTGTTGTTGATGGTATCCGAGCCTCCGTCAGCCAAAGTGCGCAGGTGATGCACCTCTAGAAAGGGTTCTCCGGTAGCCGTGATAAACGGGGCCTGTGCATCACAACACTCACACTGCGAGTCTGCGACGACGAGTACCCAGGCTTTGACGTGTGGGTCCCTCACATAACTTGTTGTGGCCAGGTAGCGCTGGGATGGCTCTTCTATACCGGGGGGATGAGGAGAGATGGGTTTCTCCTTGTATTGGATGACCTGATGTTCGAATTCTGCTTGTCCGCTAAACGGTTGTCCGTCTAACTCACAGATCAGGCGTTCAATAATAGACGCATTCTGTGCCCCTACATTCTTGGCCGGTTTTAGCCCAGAAACCCAAGCTCTGCCCATCAACACGCAGACGTAAGAGATATTTTGCATCCGATATTCAAACGACTTATCGGACCGTTGGAATCGAGCCGCTAACTCTGCGTAATAGTGCTTTTTGACAAAGGTAGTGCCTTCCAACTCCTTCTTGTACATATCCAGATAGGCGGTCACCGTCGCCCTTAACTCTTCTTCTGTCCATGTGTTGCGCAAAGCCGACTCGTCCGAGTTGTATTTCATTGCAAGAAGGTTAACTCAATCGAAGCCGAAGTTCAGTAGAAAGGTTAATAAACTCTCATATTATCAATACATTGATGATGCCAAGCAGTAGTTGGGTCTTCTTGGTTTCTTTCAGTTGGGCCATCAGGACAAAAGGCTTTGCGGGCCAAGGCACAGTCTCTGCCAAGGGAACAGGGTATGATGGTGCGGCAATCACCATGACAGGGAGCAAGCATGATCAGCCATCTTAAATGCGAAAGGGGACTCCCTCCGACGTAGGTGGGAGGGGAATTTCGCCGGGGCGTCAGCCCCGCTGG